>JAMFRX010000432.1 GCA_026224995.1 Puia dinghuensis | reverse complement strand
CTTTCCGGAAGCAGACTATTTCTCTGGCGTCGCCACCGGCATCCTGGGCGAACCCTCCTGGGGCCTGCTGAGCGCCGTGTTAGGCAGGTCCGATAACCGCTCCGCCTTTATCGATAAGTTCTGGTTCAACAAGAGTAACAGCTTCAGCAAACACCTGCGCGAGCAATACGAGGATGCTTCCCTCCCGGAAAAATTTGCTTCGACGGCGAGGCGGCTCGCAGGCTTGTTGCAGGACTTCGATCGGTATCAGGAGCTAGCCATCGCCTACGATGCTACCGCTTTCGGCGACGGCGCAACTACTGCCGGGGCCTCGACTGCTGGCGCGGCCGCTGCCGGTCAGGGCGCCCTGGCCACCCGGTTGACGCTCGAGTACGGCGTGGCTTCCGAGCATTTGCCCGACCGCCACTGGCCGGGTATGGACCCAAAGGAGATGCATATCCGAATGCCCTATTCAGGCGAGAAAATAGCGCTCCTGCGCAGCGAGATCTTCCTCTGCAGCCTCCAGCTGCACGAATGGGCCATCTGCGCTAACGCGAGATATTTCCAGGCCAATCTCAGCCTCTTCGTGGATATGCTGAGCAACAAGCACAAGGAGCAGATAGACGAGGGCGTCGCCGCTACCCTGTGGAGCACGTTCTTCTTTTGCATTCCTGTGGTCTCGGTGACGCTGGCGTCTTTTCAGCGGCAGTTTGCGAAAATGGGGCGCGGCTCCATAGGCTGGCTCCTCCTCGACGAGGCCGGGCAGGCCACGCTACCCTCCGTGTGCGGCGCACTCTGGCGGGCGAAGCGGTGCATCATCATTGGCGATACGCTTCAGATCCCACCTGTGGTCACCATCCCACAGGGGCTGGGGCAGGTATTTCAAGATTGGTATGGGGTGAGGGATGATTGCTGGTCGCCTATACGGCATTCGGTACAGTTCCTGGCGGACAGGGTGACGGCCACTGGAACGTATATTGGACGGGGGGGCGGATCAGCGGAGGGCCGGGGACCCCAGGCCAACGGCGGACCAGGGGAGGGTGATGTGCCGACCTGGACCGGCATTCCCTTGCGCGCCCACCGCCGCTGTAGCGAACCCATGTTCTCTATTTCCAATTCCATTGCCTATAATGGCCAGATGGTTCGCGTCGCCACGCCGTTTATTGCCGACATCCCCACCGGCCCCAGCGCCTGGATCGACGTGGCCGGCTTCACCCCCATAGAAGACCATGCCATCGCCGAAGAGCTCGCCGTAGCCAGGGACCTGCTGCAGCAGCTAATCACCTATACCGGGAAAGTATACCTGATCTCCCCTTTCCGAAGCGTGGCCGTCGCCTGCTACGAACGCTATTACAAGCGGGACAGGGTAGAATGCGGCACCATCCACACCTTCCAGGGCAAGGAAGCCGATATCGTCCTCCTGATCCTCGGCACCTTACCCGGCAATACCAAAGCACGTAACTGGGTCTCAGGCAGTCCCAATATCCTGAATGTGGCCGTCACCCGTGCCCGTCACCGGCTATATGTCATCGGTAACCGAAGCGTGTGGTCGGCCCATAGATACTTTGATCATCTTGCCCGGGTATTGCCGGTGCGTGAAAGCGGGCAGCTCTTCTAGCCGGCAGACCTTCATGCGACGGCCGGCGACCAATGGACCGATGCCTGGCAGACCACTCATTCAAACCTACCAAATTCGTCGATAACCTGCCAACTGCTCAAGCGGGCTATGACGGCTTTTGTCCAGCCGCTACATTTATACTTTGAACCATAAAGCAAAATAAAGCAAGACAGAGGCCCCTTTCCAGGGGCTTCTCACATGAACGGAGGGCGGGCATCACAAAGGGGTCTTTCTGTATATCTTCCCCCCTTTAACAACCAGATAGACCGACTGAAGATTGTCAATATCCTCCAGCGGATTCTTATCCAGCACTACCAGGTCGGCCATCTTCCCGACTTCGATGGTGCCCGTGGCGCCCTCCATGCCGAGCGCCATCGCCCCGTTGCGGGTAGCCGCGACCAGGGCATCGAAAGTCGTGAAACCCGCATCGTTGACCAGCAGGTGCAGCTCGCTTTGCACGAAGGCCTCCTGATCGTTGTCCGTGCCGGCACAGACAGTCACGCCTGCCTTATAGGCCTGGGCCGCGAGTCGTTTAGCGATCTCGTAATAATATTTTCGGGCGCTGTCCTGCACCCCCCATTGCTTGTACGCAGAGAGCGTCGCGTCGAGGACGGTGTGGTGCTGCTTCATGCTCTCGAGCATCGCCTTGTCGGCACGGACGCTGTCATCCCAGAACCGGGCCGGATGGCCGCCGTGCTTCCAGGATGCGGGGATGCTGTCGCGGGTTTCGTAGAGCAATAACGGCGCATGGCTCAAGGACCCTACTCCCGCCTTGATGAGATCCGATGGCTTCGACTGCTGGAGCCAGGCATGGCCCCAGACCAGCAGCCCCTGCCGCTTCGCCTCGGCGACGATCTTATTCACCATCTGCGGCGAGAGGTCTGCATATAGTTTAATTCCGGATGCACCGGCGCCGCGGGCCTCGGCGATGGCGAGCACCATGTCGGTATTCGGCGATACGCCTCGCATATATGGCATCTCGCCGGAAACGCCACCCCTTGTGCTGGTAACGGTACGCGGATCCTTGAAAAATTCCGGCCCCGCCATCAGTGCTGAATAGTGGATATTGGGAGAAAGGATATCGCCCGTCCAGGCATCCCGGGAGAGCCCCGCGAGGATACGCGCATCACCCGCCATATCGCGAACAGTGGTGATACCGGAATAGAGCATTCGTTCAAGCACCCTGAGCGTAGCAGCCCGATTGTCAACGTCACTGGGATCGGTAGCCATATGGACATGTGTATCGATGAGGCCGGGTATCAGGTATTTGTTTTCCGCGCGGAGGAGGCTAACCGAATCCGGGATGGGCTTGCTGCCATCGGGGAAGATATCGGCAATCGTGCTGCCGCGGACCACCACGGTCTGGTGCGGCAGTGGCCTGGCATGGTTAGCGTCCACGACGGTGACGCCGGTGAGTGCGTAGTTTTCCAGCGTGGCCTGGGCGTGGCCGATGGTGACGGCCAGTGTGGTGAATAAGAACAGGAGAGCGAGATATAGTCCTGGTCGCATATGGGGTTTTTTAGACCCTTAAGATAAGGTTTTAGTCGCAGCTTATCTCGTAGTTGGTGGCCGGATCCATGTCTACCCATCCCTGTGAGCTCTTCGCCTTGACAAAAGAATTCCTTATGCCGTAGATGCCCAGATCGGGGCTAAACTGGCCACCACCCAGGGCGTCGTGCCCAAATGCCCGCCATTGAATAAAGCATTTACCGTTCAACTTGAATTTGAATACTACGGTGATGTACTCGTTAAGCACGACGCCATAACCGTTGCGGGTGTACTGATAGCTCTGATCTACGATGTAGACCTGCGTAGTGGGGTTGTTCGACCATTTCTTGATCAGCTTTTCCAGCTCCGGGTCGGACCTTATCGATTTCAGGTTGTGCGCATATGCCGTCAGGACCGCTGTATTTCGAAGGGCGTTTGCTTCCTTATTCTTTTTGAAGGCGGCTTCGTACGCGACTTTCAAGCTGTCCCGCAATACCAATGGTTCCTGCGGGTTATACGTGTCGTGCATTGCCACAGCCCTTTGCTGATCTGTCAGGTAATAACAGTAGTTGCCGTCACCCTGGATGAGGAGCAGACGGCCGCCGCCGATCCAGGCTATGTTATAAGCAGGATCCTCATATGCCTTGAGCCTTTTTAGGTAGATATCCGATGTCTTCCTGTAAAGTGCACTATAGGTCATGTCATCCGGCGACGGACTGAGGGTCAGCGAATCCCCCGTGTGCCCGGCATAGATGACTTTTACCGTGAGCTTTTTATCGGAAAAATCCGTTGTGTTGCAGGCCAGGTAAAAAGGGGTCGTCTGGGCAGATAGCTCTCCCGAAAAAGCGAGGATAGCCATCAGGAAAAGTAGGCGCATAAAGAATGTTTTATTCTAACCAAGATATAATTAAACATTCTTAGCTGCCGGAAAGATCAACCAATAACGGTCATATGCTGTCCAGCCTTGTCTGGAAGGGAGCAAACATGTAGTTCATCGGAAAAACCCGTCGCCCGTGGACCTTATTTATCATATTTAAACGATTTATCCGGATAAGCGGGCGCCGGCGGCACCGGGATCGGCTCAGCGGCAATTTGTTTCTGAAGGAAGCCGATGGCCGCCTCCAGCTGTGCGTCCTTGCCCTTATACGTCTCCCAGGGGAGGTTGTCCACGACGATATCCGGGTCGACACCATGTCCTTCGATCAGCCATTTGCGTTCGGCTCCATATACACCCAGCTCTGCCGCGCTGGCGATACCATTGTCGACGAGGCGGTTATCCATGCGCAGCCAGACCTCGCCACCCCAGGTCCGCATGCCGATGACCTTGCCGAGGCCGAGGCGGCGGAACCCTTCGAGCACGGCTTCACCGTCCGAAGAGCTCACCTGGTCGCAGAGGATGACCATATGTCCGCGAAAGGCAAAGGGCATATTCCAGGTCGGCCCGCCCGCCCTGGCCTGCCAGTACATCCAGGCCTTGCGGAGCAGCTTCTCCAGCACCCAGCTGTCGATATTGCCACCGAAATTATGGCGCACGTCGATGATCAGCCCCTTGCGATTGAATACCGGATAGAACTGCCTGACGAAATCATCCATATCTCCTCCGCCCATGGCGCGCAGGTGAACATAGCCGATATCCTCATGGCTTAGGCTGTCCGTTCGTTCCCGCCGCGTAAGCTCCCATTCGCCATAGTGCAGGCCATCATCGGCCCGGGAAGAGATGGGCCGCACGATCTCCTCGTAGGGCCGGCCGGTACGATCCTGCAGGCTTAGCTTTATGGGCACATTGACCTTATTGGCCAGCAACATGGCGATATCGGTCACCTGGTCCAGTGAGACGTTGTTCACGGCGGTGATAAGGTCTCCTTCGTGGATATGCATTCCGGGGCGGCTCAACGGCGAGGCCATCTCGGGGTAGTCCGGATCGCTGCGATAGATATGCTCTATCCGCTGCCCGTGGCCGTCCCTCTGTAACAGGGCGCCCAGGAAGCCTGTGGGGATCATATCCGGGGAGACGCGCTTGTCGCCGCCGAACACGAAGGTGTGCAGGGTCGAGAGCTCGCCTACCATCTGCGAGATCAGGTCGTCCAGCTCGTAGCGGTCCGTGAGCCTTTCCACCAGGGGCTCGTATTGCTTGCGGACGGCTGGCCAGTCGACACTTAGAAGGTTCTTATCATAAAAGTAGTCGCGCATCATCCGCCAGGAATCCGCGAACAGCTGTTTCCAGTCGTCAACGGGGTCCACCACAAAATTCCAGTTCTCCAGCACGAGCTTGCTCTTATCCAGCTCCAGCTTCTGGCCGTTGGCATCGTCGATGGCCAGGCTCTGGTTAGTGAAGCTCACCAGCAGCTTTTTCTTGTTGGCAGAGATCGTGAAGTCTGCTACGCCCGAAGCGATCTCTACGGGCTCGTATTTCTTGCTTTCCTTGATCTTGAGCGCATACAGCTTAGCGCCGTCATGGCTACCGTCGGGGCCGTTGTCCAGCCAGTAGAGATATCCGTCGGCCGTCTGGAGGCTGGCTAAGTTGCCGTTCTTTATGGGGAGCTCGTAGAGCCAGGCCTGTAGCCGGTCCCAGCTGTAGTTTTTTGTCATCGCATCGGCGCCTTTCTTCTTGCCGGCGGAGGCCTTGGCCGCAGGGTTGAAGATCGTATCCGTCAGCCAGCTGTCCGTCGGCGCAAAGGGGAATTTCGCCGTGGTGTCCAGGGGGATGGCGTAGACCTTTCGGGTTTCGGTGTAGTAGGGCTCTGGCTGGCGTGCACCCCAGGGCGAAGTCACTTTTGTATGCAGGCTCCGCTCGCTGAGGAAGTAAAGCCAGCTGCTATCCGCCGACCAGGCCGGGAAATAGCTGTTGAGCCGGGAGGTGGTAAGAGGCGTGGCCTTCATGGTCGTCACATCCACCAGGCAGAGCCGGTCGTTCTCGTTGGCTATCGTCTCGTTGAAGGTGAGGAAACGGCTGTCGGGTGACCAGCTCAGTGAGTTGACGCCGTCATAGCTCTTGTCGTATTCGAATCGTGTCGTCCCATTGCCCGTCTCCACGATGCGCAGCACCTCGTTCATATCGATGCTGGCGAGATATTTCCCGTCGGGCGAGACAGTAAAAGAGCTGATCATCGTCTTGGTATTCTTAGTGAGCTGCCGGGCCGGCGTGCTGCCGTCGGCGCTCACGCTCCAGATCTCGTATTCCCCACTTTCGTCGCTCAGCACCGCCACATCCTTCTCGGTGATGAAATGCGCCTCCTTATAGCGAATGCCGCTTCGGCGGCTCACCTCGACCCAGCGATCGCTCTTTGCCGGGGTTACGAAGAGCCGGCCTCTGCTGATCAGCACCGCATAGTTTCCCTTAGGCGAGATATCGCTGTAGGTGATCGCGCTCATGGGATTCTTTATCCACCGCGGCTTCCGCTGGTCGAAGTCCGAGAGCAAATGGATGTCCAGCAGCTTTTCCGCATTCGTCGCGATATCGTATAGCCAGATATCCGCCCCTTTTTGGTAGACGATCCGGCCTTCACTTAAAGAAGGCGACTGCAGGTCCCAGCCCTTGGAGTGTGTATGTTGTTTGAGGTCCTTACCGTCTTTGTCCATCGACCAGACATTCATGGTCCCATCGCGGTCGCTGAGAAAGTAGACCCTTTGCTGATAACACATCGGTCGGGTGCTCGTCCCCGTGAAATCTCCTGTAAGACAGGTGGCCTCCTGCTTGCCATCGAACTTCCAGACCTGTTCGATAAACCCGCCCTTATAGCGCTTGGTCACGCTGCCCTGGTTAGGGAAACGCGTGAAATACAGCACTCCATCTGCGTCATAGCTTCCTTCCGAGGCCTCCGCCAGCGGCAACAGCTCCCTGGTCATAGTCGCCGGGTCTACCTTAGCCAGTTGCGGGCTGGGCAATGCGCCATACCGGCTGGTGCGATACAGGAGCTTTCCGTCCCGGGTCCAGGAAGTGGCCCGGATATAATACCCATCGAAATCGTAGGTCAGCCGCTTGGGAACGCCTCCGTCGATGGGCATCACGTAGATCTCGCTCACCCCTTCGTACTCCCCCGTAAAGGCGATCTGCCTGCCGTCGGGCGAGATCACGGGGTCGACTTCCAATCCTTCGTGGCTGGTGAGCCTTGCGGTCGTCCCGGTGGTGATGTCGTATTTCCAGAGGTCGCCTTCTGCGGTGAAGACCACGGTGTTCTTGTAGATGGCGGGGGTCCGGTAATAGCCTTTTTGTTGGGCATGGAGGGATAGGGTGAGCAAGAGGAGGAGAGTGAGGTGAAGTCCTGGTCGCATGGAGGGGGTTTTTAGGCTATTAAGGTAAGGATTTCGGGTGTTTTCACGGTTTCTTCTCCAAGGAAAAGTCACCAACTTTACATTCCACTCATAAAACCTAGTTCATGGAAGAAAGAAAACTATTCGCTGATAGCATTACTCCTTTACCCGACCAGCAGGGGATCACCCCGCAGGGCCTGATCGTCAATGCGGGAAAAAATGTAGATAAGAACCAGGAGCTGACTCTCGTCTTCTCCCTGAATATGGACCAGGAAGTCCAGCAGGAGCTGGAGAACAGGGTAGCCGCGGGGGAAGTGGTATCGCCGGACGAGCTGAAGCAGAAATATATTCCGGATCAGAAGAATGTCAATGCCCTCGTGAGCTGGCTAAAGAGTCAGGGCTTTGCCATCACCAAGATCTCGCCCAATGGGACGGGGGTCTATGCCAGGGCCAGCATTTCGCTGATTGAAAAGAGTCTGCAGGTCAATATGGTCAGCGTTACCAAGAATGGGCTGACTTACACTGCAGCCAAAGATGCACCCAGCTTACCGGTTGATGTCGCCGGGAGCGTGCATGCGATCATCGGCCTGCAGCCTTTCCGGCATGCCAACAAGCATCGAAAGGTTCCGGTTCCCCCGCCTGCGGGGCTGACTGCGGGTG
>JAMFRX010000431.1 GCA_026224995.1 Puia dinghuensis | reverse complement strand
GCCCAGCGGGAGCTGGACTGGCAGCCCCAATATACGCTTCCCATGCTCGTGAAGGAAATGGTGGCCAGCGACCTGGAGCGCCTGAAAAGCCGCAGCCCCGAATACGTTTTTGATTTGATAGAACCATTCTGATCATAAAACCTATCCTGATCTCATTATTATGCCAGATTTTAAAGACCTGAAATCGAAAGCAGTCACTGCCTCCCTGTGGGCGATAGTGGAGAAGTTTTCGTTGCAGATCGTTCAGTTCGTCGTCAGCGTCATCCTGGCGAGGATACTGGAGCCCAAAGACTATGGCCTGATCGCCCTCACGGGCATTTTCACCTCGCTGTCAAGCGCGATCATCGACGGCGGATTCGAAAAGACCCTCATCCGGTCCCAGACGCTGGAGCCCATCCAGGTGAACAGCGTATTCTATGTGAACCTGGGCATGGGGACCATCCTGACCATTCTTATTATCGCTTCCGCCGTACCGGTGGCCAATTTCTTCCATGAGCCGCAGTTGGCGCCTGTATTGCGGGTCGTAGCGCTGGGCCTTCCATTGACTGCGCTGACACAGATCCAGCGGGTCCTGCTGATGAAGGAGCTGCGCTTCCGGAAGATCTCGCTCGCGCAGATCTTCAGCTCGCTGGCAGGTGGTATCACCGGTATCATTATGGCCTATAGCGGCATGGGTGTTTGGGCCCTCGTTGGCTCGGCGCTCACCTTCCAGGTGATAAGCCTCTTCGTTTTCTGGTGGAAGTCGGACTGGTATCCGAAATGGCAGTTCTCCTATGCCGCCATAAAAGAGATGCTGCCCTATGGCAGCAGGATCCTTGTGTCAAGCATCCTGTTCTTCCTCATGCTGCAATTCAACACCTTTATCGTAGGTAAGCTGTACAGCAAGACCAATCTCGGCTTTTTCAACCGCGGCGGCCGGCTTCCAGACCTGCTGGTCAGCCTCATCCAGAGCATCGTGCTGAAGCTGGCCTTTCCACTGTTCGCCAAAGTGCGCGATGAAAAGACCCAGCTGGAAGAGCTGCTTCGCCGGACGACACAGCTGGTAGCCTTTATCTGCTTCCCCCTCCTGGCGCTGATGTTCGTGAACGCTTCGGACATCACGCTTGTGCTCTTTACTTCCAAGTGGATGCCTTCCGTGATCTTTATGGAGCTGTTCTGCTTTATCACCCTGCTGGAGCCGTTCGTCGTGATCTACCGCGAGCTGATCCTGGCCAAGGGGCTCGCACGGCTGATGATGCGCATCTTCCTGGCAACTTCCGCCATCGAGATCACGCTGGTGCTCCTTTTGGCCAGATACGGCATCATGTACGTAGTGGTTGCTTCCATTATCAGCAAGACCATTCAATACTGGGGCTACCTGATCTATACTTCCCGGCTGACGGAGATCTCCTGGAAGAAAATGCTGGGCTGGATAGGACCCTATCTGGGCGGCGCTGTCGTCATGGGACTGCTGGTAAAAGGCATCAATCTGCTGCTGGTGCATACTCATATCCCGGCCATCGCAAGACTGTCCTTCGAGCTGGCTTCCGGACTTTTGATATTTGCCGTCATCGCAAGGCTGTTCAGGCTGAACGAACTGTCTTTTTTCAAAATGCTTTACCAAAAAGTAAGAAAACAATTTCATCTCATGAAGCTCAGGACCTTTCTATTCAAGGGCGCGGGTGTGGCTATCCGGCGCTTTCAGCTGCACCGCATTTTTTCCCTGAAGGACGACAATCGCCCTACTTCTCCCTATAAGCTCGTCTATATGTGCGGTCAGGAAGGTCAACGCTATCTCAACGCCGCGCTCACTTCTGTCTATTTGTTTTGGGACACCCTGCCCGAAGTGATCGTGATCTCCGACGGCACGCCGCTCAACAATATCGTTGCCTGGCCGCGAAAGCTGGAGGTGATCAGCTGGAAAGAAGCCGCGGATCATTTCGAAGCGCAAGGGAACAGCGGGCTTAGCCGTTACGCGAACAAGCTGGTATTCGGCAAAAAATTCAGCTCCCTCGTATACCTGGCCGCCAAATACCCCGTGTTTTATTCGGACACCGACGTGCTGTTCTATTCGACACCCGATATCTCCGCCCTCCCGCCCGACCAGACCTATATAAAGATGGGCAGCGATGTCCCGGGCAATTATTATTCGGATTTCCTGCTCGAACAAATGGACGAGAGCCGATGCCTGGCCAACCCCCCTTTTAACGCAGGGCTGATGTACCTCAACGGCGATTTTTCCACCTACCCCAAATGGAAGGAGCTGTGCGAGGTGCTGGCCACCTATCAACCACCGCCAGGCGGCCTCGATTATACCGAACAGACCGCCTTCGCCATTTTAGCCAATCATTATAACGCCGCCAATTACTGGACTCATGGCGAGGTGCTCATCAGGACCGACGACAAATTCGCCCTGCGCTTTACCCTCAAACATTCGCCCGGCATCATGGCCCGGCATTATGTCAATACGCGTATGCCGGCTTTCTGGCGCGACTTTGCCTATATCTGCATCAACAAAAAGCTATCCGCGTGAGAACAGCCGCCTGGCGGGAATTATAGTAACCCATGATCAAAAAGTCACTTCAGATCTTAAAAAGGAACCTCAGCCGGCCCCGGGGCATCGACTTCGAATCGGTGTACCCCGTTTCCGATTATTTCGGCGACGACCGGGGAACACCGGTCGACCGGCTCTATATCGATGCCTTCCTGCAGAACAGCCGGGAGTTCAT
>JAMFRX010000430.1 GCA_026224995.1 Puia dinghuensis | reverse complement strand
TGCCGGCGGCCTTGGCCAGCTTCTGCATGCTGAGGTTTTCCAGCCCTTCTTCGGCGATGATCCGTAGCGCTACGGTGCGGATGGCTTCCTCTTTTATGAGGTTCTTTGGTCGCATGGCACAAAGGTAAGTAAATAAACGTTTACTTATAAATTATTTGAGGAAATGTTGCACTTGGATTATCAAAAAACTGTTTGTATTTTAATCGACTATTTAAACCAATATCGCTAACCTCTAATGCCAATACCATGTGTAAAACCTTCTCCCTGCTATCCGTATGCCTGTTCTTTTTCCTATCCCTCAGCTGTTTTTTCTCCTGCGAAAAGAGTACCAAGCCCGGCGGCTCCACGGGCACCGATACCACCCCCGTAAAAAAATATTATGTCACTACCCTGGCAGGCACAGGGACGGCCGGCTTCGTGAATGGACCGGACTCGGTGGCTCAATTCAATGCTCCCTGGACCGTTGCCGCGGATAACCAGGGCAACGTGTTCGTGGGCGACCAGGGGAACTTATCCCTCCGCAAGATCACCGCTACGGGCCAGGTGATCACCTTCGCCGGACAAAGCGTCAACACGCAGCCATACTTTGGGAACTCTGCCGGACTGGTCACCGACCAGCAGGGCAATCTCTTTATGCCCGACTGGCTCGGCATCCGGGAGATAACTCCGGCCGGTGTCAGCAGCATCCTTGCCGGCTCCGATAGCGTCGGCTTCCGGGATGGGACCGGCGCCAACGCACTTTTTCACGCCACCTTCAATGTGGCAATCGATCGGCAGGGCAATCTCTTCCTGGTAGATTTCGATATGGCCTTTCACTTCCGGATCCGCGAGGTCACCCCGGCAGGAGTCGTTTCTACCCTGTCGTTCCAGGACAATACCGGCATCAATTCGGACGGGACCATCGATAGCACCACCGGCGGCGCCGGCTGGAATTCCTGGCAGATCGCCGTCGATTCCGTAGATAACATTTATGTCAGCGCCGGTTTCCTCCGCAGCTCCATCAAGAAAATAACTCCCCAGGGCGTCGTCACCATCTATGCCGGACTGGCCACGAATGGCCAGGAGGATGGCGGAAGGGATTCCGCCATGTTCTACGACATCAGCGGCCTGGCCATAGACCCTTATGGCAATCTGCTAGTGACGGAAGGCGGCAGCGATGACGTCCGTAAAGTCACACCCAACGGAACGGTCAGCACGATCGCCGGTGCTCCCGGCTATGCCGCTTTCCAGGACGGACAGGGCTACAACGCCTGGTTCAGCAACCCGAAGGGAATCGCGGTCGATCCGCAGGGAGTTATCTATGTCGTCGACTTAGGCAACAACAGGATCAGGAAGATCGTCTATAAGTAAATCCGTAATTTTGCCCCAGATAATCTTCTTACGATGGCTATTCGGATTAAAAGAATTTATGAGCCCGCCGACAAAGCCGACGGCTACCGCATTCTCGTGGATCGTCTATGGCCTCGCGGCGTGAAAAAGGAAGCGGCGCATCTCGATACCTGGATGAAGGACGTCGCGCCTTCCACGGATCTGCGCAGCTGGTTCAATCACGAACCGGAGAAATGGAAACAGTTCTGCGAGAAATATAAGGCTGAGCTGAAAGGCTCGGCGGCCCTGGCGGACCTGCATTCCCTGATCCGCGAGCACAAGACTGTTACCTTGTTGTATGGCGCCAAAGACGAGCAGCACAACCAGGCGCTAGCCTTAAAGGAATTTATTCTTTGACCGCCATTTGCGGCCTGTAACCTGCGCGAAAGGCATTCACCATCGATCGCGGCGTGAGAACTTGCACCCTTCCCAGCCCGCTCCTGGCTATTCCATCGTCATAGCCAAAGGGCGACCAGGGGAAAACGAATGCCCCGGCGACCAGCGAAGGCTTGCCTTCATAGACCACGACGACGCCATCCGGCAGATCTTCGATGTTTGCGGCATAGGTTGGCTTGGCTTTATTGCTGTCTATCCTTTCCTGGTGCAGGATGTTGTCTATCTCCCGGATGCTGGTGGTCTCATCAAACCCATGCCCGGGATTTCCTTTGACCCAGCACGACCTGAACCGGCCCGCATCCTGCCGGCGGCACTCGAAACAAGGGCGGTGACCCGCCGAGAAGGCTGTGGCCTCATCCAGGAAGAAGAGCTCGGTCCACCGGCGCGGCGTCATTACCTTTCTTCTGCGCCCCTTGAATTCCAACAGACAAATGATCCAGGCCTTATGCTTGAAGGGATAAAGGACCTGCTGATGTTCGTTATGGATCACGCCCCTATTGCCCATCCAGGCACCACGGGCGCTTGTCTTAATGATATTCCCCCAGGGATCTACCCTATTTTGCAGCATGGGGCAAAGTTACATCATACCAACACTTTATGAGAGCGCCACTTTCTTTTCCTTTTCCACTTCTCCCCTGAAGGCCAGGCCGATCACGGCGGCGGAAAGGAGGATGAGCATCAGGTAGCTATATCCAAGGTTATGCTGGTCCCTGCCAGGGAGGACATTCACGATGCCATAGCTCATGCCCGAGACGATCATAAAGGTCAGGCCGCCGGTAAGTCCGCTGGCGATGCCGGCATTCTTCGGAAAGCGGGTCATGCAGAAGGTCATGTAAATATTGAAGGTATAGCCCGCGCAGGCGTGGATAAGCCAGGCGAATGCCACGAGGGTATAGAGGTTGTCGGCGAAGCGGATAGTGGCGAGCATCAGGCCGGCGAAGAGGAGCTGAAGACAGTTGTTGATCGTGAGCTTCCGGAAGAAGGGCCGGTGGATCGTCGCCTTGCTGATGAAGCCGCCCACCATCCAGGCGGAGCCAAGAAGAAGCGAGCAATAGCCGGCGGTGACGGCGCTGAGCCGCAGATGATGTTCGATGATAAAGGGACCTGTGATGTTGTAGACCATCACCATGGCATAGGCAAGGCCCAGCATGGTGATGCCCAGGATAAAGGGGCCTGTCTTCAGCATGGTTCCGTAGATGCCCACCACGCGCCTGAGCTGAAACGCCGCAGGCTGCGCCAGGGTCTCCCCGCTGAAGAGGAATTCGAGTACCGCGAATCCCACCGCTATCAGTGCTAACAGGTAGAAATTGGCCTCCCAGCCGAAGGCCGCCTGGAGATAGCCGCCTACAAAGGGGGCGACTATCGGACCCGTGGACCAGATGATCGAGAAGAGGCTCAGGTAATTCTTGAGCCGGTCACCGGTGAACAGGTCCACGAAATAGGCCCGCTTGCCGGCTACGACGATGCCTACCGTGATGCCATGCACGATGCGCATCGCATAGATGACATAGATGTTGTGGGTAGTGGCGATGGCTACGCTGGCCAGCGCGAAGATCAGCAGGCAGACCAGGCTGATGCGATAGCGGCCGAAGCTGTCCAGGACGCTGCCGACGAAAAGCTGGCTGAGCCCGTAGCTGATCAGGAAAAGGGTGATCGTAAATTGTATCTGCAGGGTGCTCACGTGCATGGCGGCGGCCATGCCGGGCAGGGAGGGCAGGTAGATGTCCGTAGCAAAGCCGGAGAGCGGAAGCATGGCTAAGGCCAGGATGGTGGCAATGGGCTGGTGACGCGTGTTGATCATGATGCAAAGCTACCCCCGGCGGAGGCTTGCCTGTTTAAAGTATCCAAACAGATGATTATAAAATTCAAACAAGTGCGCTGCGCGCTTCCATGGGGGTCAGCCCCGTATGCTTTTTGAAGAAGATATTGAAGTAGGCGGGATATTCGAATCCCAGTCCATAGGCGATCTGGGCGATATTCCAGTCCGAATGGCGCAGCAGGGCCATGGCTTCCTTCACGACCCTATCGGCAATATGTTCGGTGGTCGTTCTGCCGGTAGTCTCTTTGAGGGCGCGGTTCAGGTGGTTGACGTGCACGGACAGCTTTTCGGCAAAATCGTTGGCCGTCTTCAGCTGCAGCTCCGTTTCCGTCGTGTCGATAGGGAATTGCCGTTCCAGCAGCTCCAAAAAGGAATGGGTGATCCGGGAAGCGGCGCTCAACGGCTGGTCCAGGCGTTCGGCAGGCTGCATCTTCAGTCCGTAATGGAGGATCACCTGCAGGTAGTTGCGCAGCAGATCGAACTTATGTGCATAATCCGACGCCATCTCCCGCTGCATCAGCTGGAAGATGCCGCCGATCTCCTCTTGCTGCTGGCCGTCGACGAAGAAGGCGGGTACGCCCCCCATGCGGAACAGCATCGAATCCTGCAGGGCTTCCTTGCAGACCGGATGCACGAAGGCCTCCGTGAAAAGGCAATACCATCCCTTTTGCTCCGCAGATGTGCTTTCCCAGGAATAGGGAAGGCTGGGATTGGAAAAGAGCAGGGACGGCTTGTCGAGATCGACCCATTTGTCGGCATAGTGCAGTTTGCCCGTACCGAGGATCAGGGTTATCTTATAGAAGTCACGCCGGCCATAGGGCGTCTTGCGGTAACAGGTGTCCCGAGTGAAGACGTTGAAATGGCCCGAGCCCGCATTGTTGAGCTCGACATTCGCCGCGTCCGTCTTCTGCGTCCGCGCATAGAACTGCTGGATGGTCTCTGTCATTTCCATGCGGCAAAGTTATAAAATTCAAGCGAAATAGCCCGCGGGTCGTGATCCGAACGAAGTTTATTGTTAGTGAGCGATCGACAACCAGATAGTAATAACTTTAGGAATGCTCCATCGCAGAACATTTATAAAACGGCTGGGGGCCAACGCCATAGGCCTTTCTCTATACCCTGCCCTGCCCTCTTTCATGCATCATCCTACAGGCGCTGCGTCGTTGCCGCGCAGCACGCCCGAAGCGCAGGGTATCGCTTCGGGTGCGATCCTTGCCTGGCTGGAGGCGATCCGGGCCAGCGGCCAGGAGTTCCACAGCATCATGGTCGTCCGTCATGGCCATGTCATAGCGGAAGGCTGGTGGTATCCCTATTCGCCGGAGCATAAGCACGACTTGTATTCCGGGAGCAAGAGCTTTACGGGAACGGCCATCGGGATGGCCTGCGACGAGAAGCGGCTCTCGATAGAAGACCCCGTTATCTCCTTCTTCCCCAAAGAGAGGCCCGTGGAGCCCAGCGCCAATCTCGCCAGCCTGAAGATCAAGCATCTCCTGAGCATGTCGGTCGGCCAGGAAACGGACTCCATCCTCACTATAGAAAAAACGCCGCCGGGAGACAGCTGGGAAAAGACCTTCCTGAGCCTGCCCATCGTCTATGAGCCAGGCAGCCGCTTCCTATACAATTCCGGTTCCAGCTATATGCTTAGCTCGATAATCGGGCGGGTGACCGGCATGCCGGCACATCAATACCTCGGCCCCCGGCTCTACGAGCCGTTGGGCATCACCGGCGCCACCTGGACGCAGAATGCGGAAGGCGTGAATATGGGCGCTTCACACCTGCGGATCCGAACGGAAGACTTCGCCAGGCTAGGTCAGCTCTACCTGCAGGAAGGTCGATGGGAGAACAAGCAGCTCCTCAGCAAAGAATGGGTAGCCCTCGCGTCGAAGAAAGAGATAGTAACGGGAAAGGACGATAGCTCCTGGGGTTATGGCTATGGCTACCAGTTCTGGCGGAACCCTACCGGTGGTTTCAGGGCCGACGGGGCCTATGGCCAGTACAGCATGGTCTTCCCCGATAAGGATATGGTCGTGGCCATCCTGAGCGAAAGCGCTGACAAAGCCGCCACGATGCAGACCGTATGGGACCATTTGTATCCCGGAGTAAAGGAGAGCAGCAGACTGCCGCCGGATCGTAACGGACATGCACAGCTGCAAAATGCATTGAAGGGCCTGACTTTCGAGCCGCCGAAAGGCAATCGGCATTCCTCCCTCGCGGCCTCGCTATCCGCGGCAACCTATCTCCTTGACGCGAACCCTTTTCATGTACGGGCTGTGTCCTTCGGGTTCACCGAAGATAAAGCCGTCCTTACGATCATGGAAGGGGGAAAGCCCGATATCGTCATCACCTGCGGGCTGGAGAAATGGATCGTGGACGGCAACTACAAACCATCGGAGCACTCTCTGTTCTCGTTGCGCCGCATCGACTTCGACTCCCCCGTGGCGGCAAGCGCCACCTGGAAGGACGATCATACACTGGTGCTGACCTTCCGGTTCATCGAAACGGTTCATGGCGATACGCTCACCTGCAGCTTCGACGGGGATAAATTGCGCATTCAGTTCCTGTTCAGCGCTGCACGACTGGAGAAACGCGCGGACGACCGGGCGGACATAACAGGGACGCGGATGCCTCTTAAAGGGACCTGACCCTGATGTTCTTCAGCCAGACCTTCTGCCCATGATGCTGGAACATGATGAAACCATCCGTCGACTGTGCAAAATTGGGATTGTCTTTGAACTTGCTCCTGGCGATCAGCTCCTTTAGTGCTGGCGAGCCAAGATCATATTCCACTACCTTAACGCCATTGAGCCAATGCTCTACATGTCCATGGTCCACGATGAGGCGGGCATTGTTGAATTCGCCGACGGGCTTTAATCTTTTATTCACCGGCGATATCAGATCATAGAGCGAGCTCGCCGAGCGGATAGCCGCGGTGTCGTTGAAACCAATGTCGTCCAGGATCTGCATTTCAGGATTGTCGAGCCAGTTGGGGCTGTTGCCGTTGTGCGACTCATGGCGGGATTTTTCCACGACATAATAGAAAACGCCACTGTTGCCACCCTTGGAGACGGCCCAGTCCAGCGAGAGCTCGAAGTTCTTATACGTGTCCCTGGTCAGGAAGTCCACGTTGGGCACGCCTGTCTGCGCTACCAGCGCGCCGTCCTCTACCTTCCAGGCCTGGCTGGGAAAGGAATCCATCATATACCCTCTCAGCTTTGCGACGGACTTCCCGTCGAACAAGGTGACCCATTTTCCTTTCCCGGGAGCGCCGGCCATGGCCATAAAGCCCAGGGAAGCCAGGAGACAGATGTGACGAATGTTCATATGCGATCGCTTTTAATGAAAGTAGGCAATATTCACCGACCGCTGCCTGCTAAAACCAGACTAAACCCACTAATTATTCGCTTATACTATTAATGCCGCCGGATCGTTTTAGGATTACCTATGAGACCGAAAACGCGCAAAAGACTGCTCCGCCTTATCCTGATCCCCATAGCCACGCTCATCCTGCTGGCAGGCATTGCCCTCGTCCTCTTGTACTCTCAGCAGCAGCGCCTCGTCGGATTAGCCGTGGAAGAGCTGAATAAAAAGCTTCCCGGCAGGCTTACCATCGGCGGCAGCGACATCTCCCTTTTCCAGAATTTCCCCTATAT
>JAMFRX010000429.1 GCA_026224995.1 Puia dinghuensis | reverse complement strand
GCGGGCAAATCGACCCTGCTAAGTCTCATTACGGCCGACAACCCCCAAGCCTATGCCAATGCCATCTGGCTCTTCGATCGCCGCCGCGGAACCGGCGAAACCATCTGGGAGATCAAGAAGAACATCGGCTTCGTGTCGCCGGAGCTGCACCTGTATTTTGATACCGGCGCAAGCTGCTTCGAGGTCGTCGCCTCCGGACTCTTCGATACCATTGGATTGTTTCGGACCTTGTCCCTGGAGCAGGAAGCCCTCGTCGCGCTGTGGATGGAGCTCCTCTCGCTGAAAGACTACCGCCACCGGCGACTCGTACAGCTATCCACAGGCCAGCAACGTATGATCCTGCTGGCCAGGGCCCTCATCAAGAACCCGCCCATGCTGATCCTGGACGAACCCTGCCAGGGCCTCGACGAAGAGCAGACGGAGGCCTTCCGTCAGCTGATCACCACACTCTGCCGGTCCTTCAAAACCACGCTCATCTATGTCAGTCACTACCAGCAGGAGCTGCCCGCTTGCATCGACCATTGGCTCCGTTTGGAGAAAGGTGCGATCGTGGCATAGTCCTTGCAAAACTTAGTATGTCCCTCTCCCCCATCCGCGTAGGTCATCCTAAAAATTTGTGATTATGAATGTAGCATCCTTCAAGCTAGGCGGGGTCGCCGTTGCCGCAGCTGGATTATTCGCCTTCTCGCAATTAAGGGTCGGTTCGATCAGAGGCACGGTAATGCCAATAGACGCCGGGGTACAAGTCTGGGCCGAATCCGTTACAGATACGCTTAAAGCTCCCATCCTCAACGGCTCTTACGAGATCACCGAAGCCAAGGCGGGAACCTATAAGATCATCATCGAAGCAAAACCACCTTACCGCAATATCGCCAAGGACGGCATCATGGTCAGCGACGGCCAGGCCGCCGATGCCGGTGAAATAAAGCTGGACAAATAAAGAGGCTGTAGGATAAGTGGTAAGAAAAGCCCCCGGTTACTTAGGTTATCCTGGGGCTTTTCGCATTAAATATTGATTATCAACACATTATAATAAGTCCGATTAGGGTACGGAAAGTTAATCGTCGGGATAACCAAATTCCGTACCTTTGTACCATCGCTGCAGGAATTACTATCCCACCTCAGCCATGACCTTCGGTCGGAACCTACTTACAACCCAATATTTTCTAAAGTTTTTTCTAATTTTTTTAGTCCAGTAGACTTTTTGTTTTATCTTAAAAAAGGTGATGTATGTATTCGTATGCGTTGTTGGAAAAAGGATGTTATTACCTGATACAGGAGAAAGAAGAAGGGCCTGTAGGGTTGATCAAAGTGAACATGGAGACGGATGTTTGTATGTATGTCTCCAAGTACGGCGATTCGACACTGGTGGTATGGAAGAAGAAAACGGATCCCATCTTCGACATTTTGGAATTGTTGGGCGATGAGAAGGTGAAGGCCTGGGAGTCGATCTATAATGATACCCAGGACACGTACAATTACGAGGAAGATGAAGAATAGCCCGGGGCCACAGCGCCCGCGTGCTGTTTACGTAGTCCATAGCTCCAGATCCCCGCGCTGGTGACGACGGCGGAAAGCAATAAGCTGGTATAGTACAGCAGGTTGCTGTCTGCCTCGTTGTAAGCGAGATATGAAGTCTTGAAAATAGTCATCAGGTAAATGATCAGATAAGTGCCATAACCGAACAAAGAGGAGGCATAGAAATAGGCCATGGAATTCTCGAACCGGTTGTGCTCCATCTTCATCAGGTATTGCCAGAGACCTGTTACGCTGAAGAACAGGACAAGCCCCGCGCCTACCCCGATATTCACCGTCCAGGAGGGTGTATATCCTTTTCTGGCGACAAGCGTCGACTCACCCGCAATGAGCCCCAGCAGGACCAGGAGCAGCACCTTCCTCGGCTTACCGCGGCTGGACAGGGCAAACACCAGCAGCATCAGGGGGGCATCGGCGAGGTCATAATAATCGCTCAGCCGAGCCAGGAAGCTCCGGATACCTTCGCTCCGGATCAGCCGCAGCGCCGGAAGGTTGACGATCCCATTAAAAAACCAGTAAATGCCGATGGCACAGTAGGTGTTAACCCGTCGTACCTTCCTGAAGCCAAGGAACACGAAAGGGACAAAGCAGAGGATGATCGCTAGGCTGGATATTACAGCATAAAGCACGGAATAAAGCCCGGTTTTCAAAGGATGGATGTTTAGTTATAAAGCGGAAAAAAGTCTAATTTATTATAGGTAAAAATACTCACTTTTGTACATAATTTACGGTAGTTTTCGACTAAAGTCATATTATACGCGCCGACCGCACCATTATAGCAGATTAGCGTAATTTTATGCCTCATGATCGCCCAACAGACCATACAACAGATACTCAGCCGGATCGATATCATCGAGATCGTAGGCGGCTTCGTGAAGCTCAAAAAACGCGGCGCCAACTACCTTGGCCTATGCCCCTTTCACAATGAAAAATCGCCCTCCTTTACCGTCTCCCCTGCCAAGGAGATCTACAAATGCTTTGGTTGCGGACGCAGCGGCAATACTATCAGCTTCCTCATGGAGCTGGAAAAATATTCCTATGCCGAGGCGCTCCGTTGGCTGGCCGCCCGCTACAACGTCGAAGTAGAGGAAAAAGAGCTGAGCCCCGAGCTGCGTCAGCAGCAGCAGATGGCCGAAAGCCTCTACATCATCAACGCTTTTGGGCAGAAGTATTTTACCAATTTCCTCTTCGAGACCGAAGAAGGTCAGGACATCGGTCTCAGCTACCTGAAGGAAAGGGGGTTCAATGAAGACATCATCCGTAAATTCCAGCTGGGCTATAGCCCCGACAGCCGGGATACTTTCTCCCGCGCGGCCCTCGCCGCGCAATACAATCCGGAATACCTGCAGAAAAGCGGCCTCGTGGTGCTGCGTGAAGAAAAGCTGCTCGACAACTACCGGGGCCGCATCATCTTTCCCGTCCACAATCAAACGGGTAAGGTCATCGGATTCGGGGCCCGCATCATCAAGACAAACGACCGGGCGCCGAAATACATCAATACTCCCGAGAACGAGATCTACGTGAAGAGCAAGATCCTCTATGGATCATGGCTGGCCCGGCAGGCAATCGACAAGCAGGATGAATGTCTGCTGGTAGAAGGCTATACGGACGTCATCTCCCTTCACCAGGCCGGTATTGAGAACGTCGTCGCCAGCGGCGGCACCTCCCTTACCATCGACCAGCTCCGGCTGATCAAGAAATACACCAGGCACCTCACCATCATCTACGACGGCGATGGCGCGGGGATAAAAGCCGCCCTCCGGGGCCTGGATATGGCCCTCGAAGAGAGCCTGGACGTCCGGCTGGTCCTGATCCCCGACAAGGAAGATCCTGACAGCTATGTCCGGAAGCTGGGCGCGGCCGCCTTCCGCGAGTTCATCGCCACCAACAAAAAAGACTTCATCCTCTTTCAGCTCGAAGTTGCGCTTAAGGACGCAGCCGGCGACACCAACAAAAAAGCCGCCGTCGTCAACCAGGTGGCCGAGACCATCGCCCGCATCAATAAGGCCGAGGATTTCACCCGCCAGCAGGACTATATCCGCCAATCCGCCGAGATCCTGCACATCGAGGAGACCGGCCTGCATAGCCTCGTCAATAAGCATATCCGCGAGCGGATCGAAAAGCAGGAGAACCGTGCCGCCACTCAGGCCGCCCAGGCCGGCGAAGGCACAGAGACCGCAGCCGCCATCCCGCAGGATGACGAATCGATGAACCTGCTCTTCCGCCACGAACAAAACGAAAGAGGCATGATCCGCGATCTCCTGGACTATGGTCTAAGATCCTGGAATGATGAGACCCTGGTCGCCGACTATATCCTTTCGGAATGCCAGGACCTCCTGGACCTCATCGACAACAAACGCCTGCTCAAGATCCTCGACCTTTACAAGGCCTTGTACCAACAGGGCCTGGAACCTACCTCAAAGAATTTCCTCTACCACGAAGACCAGGAGCTCAGCACCCTGGCCGTTTCCATCATGGACCTCAACTACGAGATCAGCCCCAACTGGAAGGATCACTTCGAAGGCAAGATCTTTTCCCCGGACGAACTATACCGGGAAGACGTGCTGTCTACAGTTCGTTATCTAAAGCTGCGGAAAATAAAACGGCTCATGGAAGAGAACCAAAAAGACTGGGACAAACCCCATTCAGCGGAAGATTTGAAGGTCCTCATGCAAACACATCAACATCTAAAGGAAATTGAAATGGCCCTCCTGCATGACCTCGGGACGGTCATCGTAAAGTAGGCTGCTTCCTCACGCAAGCTCCGCCATCACCCGTTGCGCCTGCAGCAAATGCCGCTCGCCATGCGCAACCAGGTAACGCAGCATATCCCCAAGCCGGAGACATACCAGGCCAGGCCGTATAAAAGGGATGCTGATCCGCCGTAGGTCCTTGGTGGCCACATGCCGCAGGATATCATCCAGGGCGTCGCAGTGATGCTGAAAGCTATGAAGCTCCTCCCTTACATCTACGCCGGCAGGATCGAGACAAAGCGATTTCAGCGCCTTCAGCCGGAATACGCTGCCGTCGGGCCGCGGCATGATCTTCTCATAGACCCAGTCCCCCAGCCAGCCGCTGCGATACACATCGGAAGGACTATCCGGGGCCAGCGAGATACGCGAAAGGATGCTGCGGATATACTGATCGAGTGAGAGATTCAGGTGCCCATAGATCTCTACAATGCTCCATTTGCCCGGACCTGGCCGGTAAGCCAGCTGCTCGTCCGTGATGCGTAGGAATGCCTGGGTATTGGCCTTCAGCAGCTCTGTCCTGTCCAATAATTCTGTTATAAGACTTATCCTGCTGAAGACTGCCATATAAGGGGGAAATGAAATGAAAGCATATCGTTGTACTAACGCTAAGATACACGAAGGCCCTATCGCTGGTAGCTTTCATTCACCAAAATACCCATAAACCTTAGCCTATGCAAACAGGGCGCAGTAAACACCCAGTGGACTAACGGCTGGCTGCACTTACGCGCCTGGTGCGCGCTATAGGCTTCTTGGCCGCGGAAACGACCGACTTGCTCAGCGGAACACGGACGGCCTCAGCTTCTTCCAGCACGGCCTCCCGCGAGGGAGCACGGCCCAGAAGGTCTTTGCCGAGAAGATCTTTGCCAAGAAGATCTTTAATGCCGATTGGCGGAGTCGATCGTTTGAATCGTACCGCCGTCCAACAATGATCGAGCGTAACGTCCCGGACCACTTCGTAGCCCGCGCCGGTGATGCAGACCCAGCTGCATTCGCGGTTGAGCGTCGTGGCGATCTTGGAGCCGATCTTCGGATAGGCCACCCAGAACTTACCGTCCGGCTGAAGCGCAGGCAGCACCTCCCGGACGATGGATCCCAGTTGTTGCTCATTGATGGCAAAAACCAGGGCAAAATCGATCTTCCTGCTTTTCAGCAGCGGGGTGATGTTCTTCGCGAAGGCCAGCTTCACGAATTGCTTCTCGATGGAGGAAGGCAGACCCTGGATCAACAGGTTCTTTTCGTTCCCTAACTGTAGTTTCTCCAGTAAAGTTTGAGACATTTCTGGACTGATTTAATTTCAGTGATGTGAATAGACAGACCGCACGTCCTTTCTACAACGCATAGACATTGCGGGAGTGCGAAATTAGTGAATTATTCCTTGTCGTGGTCGCTTATATGCCGCCTTTGACGCCTGCGGTCACGATATTTTAGGATCGGCACCTTGTTTTCACTACCTCTCAGCAGGCGGGTGATGTTCTTTTGGTGGGTAAGTACGACCAGGAGGGCTACGGCGATGGCAAACCCGCGGTACAGGGTTTCATGCGCATCGAAGATATAGAGGATGAATACGGCAAAGGCCACACTGGCCAAAATAGAGCTTAAGGATACGAAACGGGTGAGATAGAGCACCAGCAGAAACACCCCGACGCAGCATACGGCCGCCAGGGGCTGGATAGCGATGATCATACCGAACAGGGTGGCGACACCCTTTCCGCCGCGAAATTCGGCCCAAATGGGGAAGATATGCCCGACCACAGCCGCCAGGCCCAGTCCGACCATGAAATTCGTCCGCTCGGCCTCATTTTGAAGATAATAGGGAACTAAAATGTAGAGACTGGTGGCCAGGACACCCTTCAGCACGTCTGCGGCCATCACCAGCGTGCCCCACCTGGAACCCAACACCCGGAACGTATTCGTGGCCCCGGCATTACCGCTGCCATATTCCCGGATGTCTATCCCGAAGAACGATCTACTGACCCAAACGGCCGTAGGGATAGAACCTATCAGATAAGCTGATAGAATTAGTAGTACCTCCTTCATCGAATCGAATGGTTGAATTTAAGTTGGATAACAAATATAACGAAAAAAACACTCGAATAAATCCGCTCCCGCGTCCTTATTTGGGCTTTTTTCCAGTTTTGAGGCAGATCCAGCTGCCCTTTGTCATCTGTTCGGATACGGATAAATTATTTATTTTGGCCTCATTATCAATGTCTTCTGAATCATCCTGCAGCAGGCCGCTCAATAATATAACGCCCCCTGGTGTCAATTGTTGCCCGAGGTCCTTCAGCTGTTCAAGAATTACATGTTTATTTATATTGGCCAGGATCACATCGAAAGGTCCCTCCACATCGGCCACCCTTTCCCGCTTCAGAACGGAGATCCGCTTGCATCCATTGTTCTCCACATTCTCCAGCGCATTGGCGATGCTCCAGTCGTCATTGTCGATGGCGGTCACAGCCCCGGCGCCGAGCCGCTCGGCTAAAATGGCGAGCACTCCAGTGCCGGTCCCGAAGTCCAGCACCCGTTTACCGCCCAGCTCCAGCCCCCGCATGGCCTGCAGCATCATATATGTTGTCGCATGGTGGCCGGTGCCGAAGCTCATCTTGGGCGTGATCACCAGCTCGTGCTCCACACCCTGTATCGGCGCGTGAAAATGCGCGCGGATGGCGCAGAAGTCGTCGACCACCACCGGCTCGAAGTTCTTTTCCCATTCCTCGTTCCAATTCTTCTCTTCGATCTTCCGGTGCTGGTGCGTCAACCCATACCCATCCAGCAGCAGCGTCTGCAGCACCCTGGCATCGAAATCCTCTTCTTTTATGAACGCCTGCAATTCGGTTTCCTCCTGTTCGAACCCTTCATAACCCATGTCCGCCATCAGGGCGATCAGCACCTCCTGTAATTCGATCGTTCGTATCGTTACTTGTATATACATAATAAAAAAGTCTGCGGCTTCCGCCGCAGACTCCGAATATTTAAAAGACATTTACTCTTGTTCGCGACGACCGCCATCCCTGGGTGCACCGGCGCCTGCACCTGCACCTTGCGGATTAGGCATCAGCACCTTGCGGCTCAGCTTGAACTTCCCGGTCTTCTGGTCGAGACCGATGAGCTTCACCTTTACCATATCGCCTTCACTCAGCACGCCTTCCATCGTTTCCAGACGCTTATGGGAGACTTCGCTGATGTGCAGCAGACCCTGCTTTCCGGGCAGGAACTCTACGAAGGCGCCATAAGGCATCACGCTCTTGACCTTGGCTTCGTATACGGAGCCGACTTCCGGCTGCGCCACGATGCTCTTGATCCAGTTGACAGCCTTGTCCAGCCCTTCTTTCGCCGGAGAGAAGATGCTGACCTCGCCGAAGTTGCCGACTTCCTCCAGGTTGATGGTAGCGCCGGTTTCGCGCTGGATCTCCTGGATGATCTTCCCTTGTGGCCCGATCACGGCGCCGATGAATTCCTTGTCGATAAAGATCTTCACCATCCGTGGTGCATGCGGCTTAACTTCCGGCCGCGCCGCTTCCATCGTCTCGTACATGGCATCCAGGATATGCAGCCTACCCTTGCGGGCCTGCTCCAGCGCTTCACGCATCGTATTCATGCTGAGACCATCGACCTTTATGTCCATTTGCACGCCGCAGATGCCCTCGCGGGTACCGGTGACCTTGAAGTCCATATCGCCCAGGTGATCTTCATCACCCAGGATATCCGTCAGGATAGCATACGCGCCATCTGTCGCCCGGGTGATCAGCCCCATGGCTACACCGCTCACGTGCTTCTTGAACGGCACGCCGGCATCCATCAACGCCAGGCTGCCGGCACAAACCGTAGCCATGGAAGAAGAGCCGTTGGACTCCAGGATATCGCTCACCACCCGCACCGTATAAGGATAGTCGTTTCCCGGCATCATCTGCTTCAGGGAGCGCATGGCCAGGTTGCCATGTCCTACTTCCCGGCGGCTCTGGCCGCGCATCATCTTGACTTCACCGGTGCTGAACGGAGGGAAATTATAATGCAGGAAAAATTTGGAATCGTAGGACTTGGCTGCGCTTTCGATCAGCAGCTCGTCCAGCGGAGTGCCCAGCGTGACGGTCGTCAGACTCTGGGTCTCGCCGCGGGTGAACAGGGCCGAGCCGTGTGGCGTAGGCAACGGATCTATCTCCATCGCCAGGGGACGAACCTGGTCCAGCTTCCGGCCATCCAGGCGAACGCGGTCGTTGAGGATCATGTCCCGGACCAGCTCCCATTGGAGGTCGGCATAGTATTTCTTGGCGAATTTCTTTTCGATATCGGTCGCTTCTTCGCCCAGGCTCTCGATCAGCTCCTTCTTCAGCTGGTCGAAGGCATCGCTGCGCTCATGCTTGCTGCTGCCCGCCTTGGCGATCTGGTTGATGCGGTCCTTGGTGAAAGCGGTCACTTTCTGGTGCAGCTCTTCCTTGTGCTCGGGCTGCTTGTATTCCCGTTTGCCCTTCACGCCGACCTTGCTCCGCAGCTCTTCCTGTGCCTTAATATGAATGCGGATGGCGTCGTGCGCCAGCTCCAGCGCCTTTACCAGGTCCTCTTCGCTGCATTCCTTGGCTTCACCTTCCACCATCATCAGGTTCTTGTCGGTAGCGGCGATCATGAATTCCATATCGGACTTTTCCAGCTCGGAACGGGTGGGGTTGACGATGAACTTACCGTCGACACGACCGATGCGTACTTCGCTGATGATCTCCTTAATGGGAATATCGGAAACGGCCAGCGCTGCCGAAGCGGCCAGGCAAGCCAGTGAGTCGGGCATTACTTCCGAATCGCTGGAAACAAGGGTCAGCAGCACCTGCACTTCACAGAAATAATCTTCGGGGAACAGAGGGCGAAGCGCCCGGTCGATCAGACGGCTGGTGAGGATCTCATAATCATTAAGCCGGGCCTCTCTCTTGAAAAAAGAGCCGGGGATGCGACCCGCAGAAGCGAATTTCTCCTGGTAATCTACGGAAAGCGGGAAGAAATCCTGTCCTTCCTTAGGTTCATTGTTGGCAACAACGGTGGCCAGAATGATGGAGTTTCCCTGACGCACTGTAACCGCCCCGTCCGCCTGACGGGCTAACTTACCGGTCTCGATAGAGACCATACGGCCCCCACCGATATCAAACGTTACACTAATAGGTTGTGAAAGCATGAGCTTCGTCTTTGTCGAATAACGGCTTACTTAAGGCAGGAACGGAGCGAAAACCGTAATTCTGTGTTAAAAAATGTATGTAAAATCCACCAAACCTTCTGGTATAAAAAAACGATTCCCAACCGTGTGGTCAGTTGGGAATGTTTACTATATACATAGAAGTTTATTTCCTTTCACGAAGGTTATTTACGCAGTCCGAGTTTTTCGATCAGCTGGCGGTACCCGGTGAGGTTGGTCTTGCTCAGATAGGTGAGCAGGCGCTTTCTTCTGCCCACCAGCTTCATCAGGCCGCGGTGAGTGGAGAAATCTTTTTTATTGGCTTGCAGGTGTTCCGAGATACGGTTGATCCGCTCCGTCAACAAAGCAACCTGGCCCTCGATAGAACCGGTGTTGGCGGCTTTGCCACCGAAATCATTGAAGAAACTCGCTGTTTTCTCTTTTGTCAAATAAGGCATCTAAAAAAAGTTTTTATTATATAGTCATCTCTGCTGAATTAGCAGGCCGCAAAATTAAGGTAAATTTCTAATAATCTTGGGTATAAGGACTAAAAATTGACAAAAAATATAAATTTTTATCCATATACGGCCTAATGTCGCTAATTTTCGCCCGTTTATGAACTATTTTGCCCACCCTACGGCAGTCATCGATCCCGGCGCGTCCATCGGCAGCGGCACGAAGATCTGGCATTTTTCCCATATCATGCCTGGCGCCGTCATCGGCGAAGACTGCACCATTGGCCAGAATGTCATGGTAGGCGACGGGGTCGTCCTGGGCCGGGGCGTAAAAGTCCAGAACAATGTGTCGCTCTATACCGGGGTCGTCTGCGAAGACGAGGTATTCCTGGGTCCTTCCGTCGTTTTCACCAATGTCATCAATCCCCGCAGCGCGATCCCCAGAAAGGATCAGTTCCGGTCCACCCGCGTGAGCAGAGGGGCGACCATCGGCGCCAATGCCACCATCGTTTGCGGCAACACCATCGGGGAATATGCCTTCATCGGCGCCGGCGCCGTGCTCACGCACTCGGCGCCCCCCTATAGCCTTTTTATCGGCAATCCCGCCCGCCTTTCCGGCTGGGTCAGCGAATACGGCCATGTGCTGGAATTGGACTCCCAGGGCCGCGGCCGCTGCCCCGAAAGCGGCCAGGGCTACCGCCTGAAGAACGATCAGCTAATCAAGATACCCGCCAGTGAATAACCAACCCAATTCCATCACCTTCTCCCTCATAGGGGCGGGGCATATCGGCGAACGGCATGCCCTGCAAATGGCCCGGTGCGGCCGGCTCGTGGCCGTCGCCGACATCCTGCCGGAAAAAGCCAGCCGCCTGGCAGCCCGCTATGGAGCCAGGGCCTACCCTTCCGCGGAGGCGCTGCTGGCCGCCGCACCTTCCGACGTAGTCGCCGTCTGTACGCCCAATTACCTCCATGCCCCTCAAAGCATCCTCGCGCTGGAAGCCGGCTCCCATGTGCTCTGTGAAAAACCCATGTGCCTCAGCTCCACAGACGCCGAAGCCATGATCGCCGCGGCCGCCCGGGCCAATCGCCACCTCTTTGTCGTCAAGCAGAACCGGTTCAATCCCCCCATTCGTCTCCTGCGGCAGCTGATAGCCGAGAGACAGCTGGGCAGGATCCATTCTTTCCAGGTCAACGCCATCTGGAACCGGCCGCCAGCTTATTATAAGGATAGTCCCTGGCACGGGCAAAAGGACAAGGACGGCGGCATTCTGTTCACCCAGTTCAGTCATTTCGTCGACCTGCTGCCCTGGCTGCTGGGAGACGTGGCCGAAGTCCGGTCCTTCCGCGATAATTTTCAGCTCCGGGGACTCGTGGACGGGGAAGACACCGGCGCTGCGATCCTGCGCATGACCAGCGGCGCCATCGGCACCCTCCAGTATACGGTGGGCAGCTATGCCGCCAATATGGAAGGCTCCCTGCTCGTGCTGGGCGAAAAAGGAACGGTCCGCATCGGCGGGCAATACCTCAACGAGCTCGACTATTTCCGCGTAGACGGCATCGCCGCCCCTGTGCTGCCCCTCACCCGGCCCGCCAACGAATATGGCTTCTACCAGGGCAGCATGAGCAATCACGATAAGGTGTACGACGAGCTCGTCAAGGCCCTTCGCGGCGAGCCCTACGATCTGCCCTCGGCAGCGGAAGCCGCCCGCACCGTAGCCCTTATACAAATGATCCTGACCGCTTCTTCCGGGCCCGATCATCCTATTGACGGCCATGACAATCCCACCCTTCCCCTATGAAAAAACGGCTTTTCTTCACCGTCACCAACGAGCTCGTATACGACCAGCGCATGATCCGCATCTGCGGCTCCCTGGCCGCAGCCGGCTACGACGTCACCCTGGTGGGCCGTAAGAACCGTAGCTCCCCTCCCCTGCAGCAACAGCCGTTCCGTCAGCGCCGGCTGAACACCTTCTTACACCGTGGCAAGGGCTTCTACATCGAATACAACCTGCGGCTTTTCCTGTTCCTATTGACCCGGCGCATGGACGGCATCTGTGCCATCGACCTGGATACCATCCTCCCCTGCTGGCTGGTAAGCCGCCTGCGGCGCCTGCCCCGGGTCTATGACGCCCACGAGCTCTTCTGCGAAATGCAGGAGGTCGTCTCCCGGCCTTTCATATACAAATGCTGGAAGGCCGTCGAACGCCTTTGCGTACCGGACTTTCCCCACGGCTATACCGTCAACGACCTCATCGCTGCTGAGTTCCGCCGCCTCTATGGTGTCGACTATGCCGTCATCCGCAATATGCCGGTGCTGAGGCCGGAAACTTCAGCCGACATGGATGCCAACGCGCCCACTGGTCCTGGCCGCCCGCCGCACTTCGCCGACCCAGCCCGCTCGACCGAAGGCCTTGCCCCCACGCAACCCCTCCCCCCCGGCCGTTTCATCCTCTACCAGGGCGCCGTCAACGAAGGCCGCTGCTTCGAAACCCTGATCCCGGCCATGCAGACCGTCGACGCGCCCCTGCTGATCTGCGGCGAAGGCAACTTCCTGCCCCAGGCCCGTGCCCTCGTCCGGCAATACGGGCTGCAGGACAAAGTGATCTTCAGGGGCATGGTCCGCCCCGAGGAACTCAGGACCATTACCCGGTCGGCCTATGCCGGCATCACCCTGTTCGAGCGCCAGGGCATCAGCAACTACTATTCCCTCGCCAACCGCTTCTTCGACTATATCCACGCCGGCATCCCCCAATTAGCCGTCGATTACCCCGCTTACAGGGAAATAAACAATTCTTGCCCTATTGCTGTTCTTATTGCAGAACCGGGTATCCCGGAGATATCGGCTGCCCTGAATATGCTATTGAATAATACGGAGCTCCACCAGACGTTATTAGCCAACTGCAAACAGGCCCGGCTTCGCTACAACTGGCAGGAAGAAGAAAAAAAACTGGTCCGGGTTTATCAACAACTTTTCAACTGATCTTGAACAATCACCTACATATCGTGTGCCTGGATGTGCCCTACCCCGTGGATTACGGCGGCGTATTCGACCTGTTCCACAAGCTGAGATTTCTGCACGAGGCAGGGGTGAAGGTTCACCTGCATTGCTTTGAATATGGGCGGGGAAAGCAGTCCGTACTAAATGAATATTGCGAAGAAGTGCTCTACTATTCCCGTTGTGAGGGCCACAAAGGCTTTTCCCATCGCCTGCCTTATATCGTCTGCTCACGGTCCAATGGCTGGCTCCTCGACAGGCTCTTACAGGATGACTACCCGATCCTGCTGGAAGGCATCCATTGCACTTACCTGCTGAATGACGACCGGTTTGCTGAGCGGAAGATCCTCCTTCGCCTGCACAATGTGGAATATCAATACTACCGGCAGCTGTATCTGTCGGAAAAATCCTTGCTCAAAAAGATCTACTACCTCCACGAGAGCAATCTGCTTCGGCAGTATGAGCACCGCATCGCGGGAAAGGTAAAGATCCTCGCCGTGTCGGAAAAAGACAGCGAACAGTATCGGCGGGAATTCGGCGCGGTGGACATCGAGACCCTGCCTGTCTTCCTCCCTTTCGACCAGGTCAAGGGAAAGGAAGGCACGGGCTGCTTCTGCCTGTACCATGGCAATCTCTCCGTAGCCGAGAACGAGCAGGTGGTGATCTGGCTGCTGAAGAAAGTCTTCGCGACAATGGAAATGCCCTTCATCATCTCCGGCAAGAACCCCTCTGCGAAACTGCAGCGTCTCATCTATCAATACCCGCACGCCTGTCTTATCCCCAATCCGTCGGAAGAGGAGCTGCAGGACCTCATCGCCAAGGCCCAGGTGAATATCCTGCCTTCCTTCAACTGCACCGGGGTAAAGCTAAAGCTGCTGAATGCGCTTTTCAACGGCCGCCATTGCATCGTCAACAAGGACGCCATAGAAGGTACGGGATTACAGGACACCTGTCATGTGGCGACCAGCGCCGAAGATATCCGCAATAGCCTCTCGGAGCTGTATACCCGGCCATTTACGTCGGAAGAGATAGCATCGAGGAAGATCGTCCTGGAAGGATTATATGATCAGCAGGCCAACTTGCAGAAGCTGATGCAGGCGATCTGGTAGCCGACCAACCTGGCTGGCCGGGGCGGGAGGCCGATGACCCGACGGCTGGCCACGGCAGGATGCCGACCATCCGATGGCCGCATCCCTTACTCCACGGTAAAGCTCGCATTGTCGATGACCTGTCCCCTTTCGGTCCGGACCATCCGCGCGGGGAACTTATTGATCACCCGGTAATCATGTGTTGCCATGATGATCGTCGTGCCGTAATCGCCGGAGATGCGGAACAGCAGGTGCATGATCTCATCCGAGGTCTCGGGATCCAGGTTACCCGTAGGTTCGTCCGCAAGAATAAGTTTTGGGGAGTTGAGCAAAGCCCTGGCGATGTCCACCCGCTGCTGTTCGCCTCCGCT
>JAMFRX010000428.1 GCA_026224995.1 Puia dinghuensis | reverse complement strand
GACGGCAACTGGGAAATATTCGCAGACAATTTTGCCGGCTCGGATGATATCAGTTCCCCCTCGCAGGCCTTGCATCGTCCCTGTGGACTCGCCCAGGGGCCGGATGGCGCCTTGTATGTCTCTGATGATGTCAAGGGAACTATTTACAGGATCACCTATAATAGTAAATAATGACCCGGGCTAGCTTAACCCCCCATCGCACCCGATAACCTTCCCCGTCATATACGCATTACCCGCTAAGAAGACGATCGCATCCGCGATCTCTTCTGGCTGGGCCACACGTTGCGCCTGGATATTGGCTGTGTATTGCCGGAACGCCTCCTGCCTGTTCTCCCGAGGCACAAAATCCCACCAGGGCGTATCCACGAGCCCCGGACTCACGGCATTGATCCGGATAGCCTTGAGCTCCTTCGCCAGTATGGGGACCATGATCTCCAATGCCCCATTTATCGCAGCCAGACCCGACAAACCCGGCATCTTTGCAGTTGCCGAGATGGCCGTGATAAGCGTCACACTCCCCCCAGGCTGCAGATAGGGCAAGGCGGCCTGCAAAGTTTCCAGGTGGGGCCAGAACTTGGCCGCAAAACCTTGCCGAAGCTCATCCAAGGCGAGTGACGCGAATTCGCCCATGCCCTTTCCCCCGCCGAGCGCGATAACCAGGTGGTCGACGGCGCCATGCCCCTTAAAGAACCTGTCCAGCGCCGAACGGTCGGTACTATCTACCTGCGCCGTCTTCAAATCCGTTTTCTGCCCCTGGCTGTTTATCACCCCTGCGATCACCCCTGCCTTCCCGGCCGCCGCCAGCTTTTCGGTGTCCCTGCCCGTTACTGTTACGATCCCTCCCTGTTGTTGAAATAGCCTGGCCGTGGCCAGGCCGATACCCGATCCACCGCCGGCCACAACGATCTTTTTGTTCTGAAAGCTCATAGTCTGAATATTTCCAGCAAAGTTGCGCCATCCGCTGGCCCGGGTATTGACCGGCTACTGCATTCTATTGACCCGATCCGGCCTGCCTGTTCTTCCACGTCAATGGAGTCTCCCCCGTCCCCCCTTTAAAAAACCGGTTGAAGGAAGCTGGATCGCTAAAGTCTAATTTATAAGCGATCTCCGAAATGCTATTGTCCGTATATCGTAGCAGCGACTTCGCCTCCTGCACCAGCATCTCGCTGATACTGTCCGAAGCCGTCTTCCCCGTTACCGCTTTCACGACCTTGTTCAGATGATTGGCGCTCACCGCCAGCAGCTCCGCATAATCCCCTACCTGCCGCCGCTCCAGGAAATGCATCCCCACCAGCTTCTGAAACCGCGCCGCCAAAGCCGGCGCCGCTGCCACCACCACTGGCCGGTCCAGCTCCAGCCGCACGTAGCTCCGCTTGGCCTCCAGCAGGATCAGATACAAATGCAATTGCACGGCCTTCATCCGGTCCGGCCTGTCGCCCCGCACTTCTTCGTCCATCTTCTGCACCAACGCCACCAAAGCCGCCAGCTCTTCCTCGCTTACCCGGAACAAGGGCACACCCGTCAGGCTCAGAAATGGGAATTCCTCAGGCAGCCGCGCCGCCGGCAACAACGGCTCCAGGAACTGCTCCTCGAAGAGCATATAATACCCGAAGGCGTCGGCACTGATATTGTTCTTAGAAAAGACCTGGCCCGGAAAGGTAAAGCTCACCGTCCGCGGCTTGTGACGGTAACGCTCCAGCCCTATCTGCATATCCAGCTCCCCCGACACCGTGAGGCTTATCCGGTAGAACAGGGACCGCAAAGGGCCTACCGACCCTACCAGCCCCCTGCTGGAATACAATTCAAATCCCTCCACAGGCTTGTTCCGCCCCTTTGTATTATGCCCGAAACCGCTCTGGTCCTCGGACACGCGGTGCACATGCCGGAAATCCCCGAGCCCATACCTGGGAATATCCGTTTTCTTTGATTTTGTAGCCATAGCATAAAGATAATTTCCGTAAGTTACCCTATCAAAACTGACACATGAGATTTTTACTTTTCGTCCTCCTGGCGCTAGCCACCGCGCCCGCCCTGCTGGCCCAAACAACGCCAACTAAAGAACCCATCAAAGTCACGGACATGCTGAAGGTAAAGTCGGTCGGCGACATCCACCTCAGCAAAGACGGCCGGCTCGCCTGCTTCACCCTCACCACCATCGAGCCTGATAGTGCGTCAAAAGCCTCCAAGTGGGAATACAAATATCTTACCCAACTCTGGCTCGTCCCTACCGACGGCTCGACCCCGCCCCGGCAGCTCACCACGGCTAAAGAAGGCGCGTCTCAACCCGCCTGGAATCCCGACAGCCACGAGATCGCCTTCGTCCGCACCGTCGACACCAAACCTCAGGTCTTCCTCCTCGGCCTTGACGGCGGCGAACCTACCCAGCTCACCCACTTCCGCTATGGCGCCACCGCTCCCAAGTGGTCACCCAACGGAAAGGATTTACTCTTCTCCGCCCACATCGGTATAAAAGACCTGATCAAAGATTCCCTGCTCAACCCTAGCCACGCCCTGCCCGCCTGGACCGACGAAAAACCCGGTGTCACCGGTGACGCCAACCTCCGCCCGATGACGGCCAAAGCCGACCCCGACGGCAGCCTGGACCAGATCCGCGCCTACCTGGATAATAATATCACTGATAAAAAAGCAAAGGTGGTGAACAAGCTCAACTTTCAGGACGAAATGGAGGTCAACCCGGAGATGAGCTTCACCCACTGGTTCACCCTCGCCCTGCAGCCCGGCTCTACACCCGTCGCCGTAACCCACGGCTTCTACAACTATAACAGCGCCGACTATTCGCCCGACGGCCAGTTCCTCTACCTCGTCGCCCATCTGGATAGCACGGAGTCGCCGGATAGGGCGCTCGAAAGTGAGATCTACATGGCGAAAAAAGACGGTTCCCGCCTCACAATGCTTATCGGCGAAAAAGACAAGGTCTTCACCAGCCCCCGTCCCAGCCCCGACGGAACCAAAATCGCTTACCAGGTCAGCCCCACCTCATTTGTAACAGTGCCGCAGCTAGCCTTCCTGCAAGTCACCGGCCAATATGACGGCATCAGGACAACACCCCTCCCCTTCGACCGCGCCGCCGCCGGCTTCACCTGGAGCGATGACGGCCATTACATTTATTTTATCGCCCAATCCAATGGGGGCGCACCCATCTACCGCATCTCGATAGAAACAAAAAAAGTCGACCAGCTGT
>JAMFRX010000427.1 GCA_026224995.1 Puia dinghuensis | reverse complement strand
CGGAACTGGCACTGCGTCCTTCCGGGGATAGGTGCCGTAAGGTTCGCGGACCGGCCGATGATCATATGCCGCTGCTCCTTATAATGCTCCTTGATCCGCGCGGCGACATCCCTTTCCACGCAATTCATTTCCATCGGCGGCAGGAATTGTCCATCCGGCAGCTGCGCCAGCCCCTCTTTGCTGCCACTAACGCCGGCAAACCGCTCTACATGGTCATACCAGGGCTCGAGGTCCTTGTACCGGATAGGCCAGTCGATAGCCCATCCGTCCCGGGCATTGGCTTCGAAATCAAAGTCGCTCCACCGATAGCTCTGCCGCCCCCACAGGATCGACCTCCCGCCCAGCTGATAGGCCCGCCACCAATTGAACGGCTTCACCTCCGTATACGGACAGTCTATGTCTTTCGCCCAGCTCCCGATAACGGGCTCGACGGCGCCCCAGGTCCTGCCGATATACGGATGATCCTTAAGCTCCGTCTGCGTCACCTTACCCCGGTGCTCGAAGTCCCAGGGATCATTATTCGCCGTCTTGTAATCCTTGATATGCTCGTAGTTCCGTCCCCGCTCCAGCATGATCGTGCGAAGACCCTTTTCCGTCAGCTCCTTGGCAGCCCAGCCACCACTAATGCCCGATCCTATCACGATGGCATCATACGTGTTCTGGTCCTCCGCCTTGTTGTTGATCCGTAACGTATCTCCGGGCATAATTAAAGATTGCCTTTTTTAAGCTCGTTCACGGCGTAATCTGCCGCCCTCGCGGTCATCGCCATATAAGTAAGGCTTGGGTTCACGCAATTGGCCGAGACCATGAAAGAACCGTCCGTAACGAATACATTCTTCGCATCCCATACCTGGTTAAAGGAGTTGAGGACGGACGTCTTCGGGTCTTTGCCCATTCTTGCCGTACCCATTTCGTGTATGCCCCTGCCAGGGAAAGGATTGTCGCTGCGGCTCTTCACATTCTTCACCCCGGCCACTTCCAGCATCTCCACCGCATCGGCCTCCATGTCTTTGCGCATCTTCAGCTCATTATCCTTCAGCTCGCAGTCGATGTTGAGTACGTTGAGCCCCCACTTGTCCTTCTTCGTCTTATCCAGCGTCACCTTGTTCTCATGATAAGGCAGGATCTCGCCGAATCCCCCGATATTCATCGTCCAGGGGCCCGGCTCGGTGAGCGCCTCCTTGTATTCTTTGCCGATGCTGTATTCCGCGATCTCATGATTGTACCCCTCGCGGCCGCCCCCACCCTGGTAGCCGAAACCACGCAGGTAGTCGCGCTTGTCGCCATTGATATTGCGGAAACGGGGAATATAAACGCCATTCGCCCGGCGACCGAAATAATATTTATCCTCATAGCCGTCCACAGTGCCGCTGGCGCCCACTCCCAGGTGATGGTCCATCAGGTTATGCCCGAGCTCCCCGCTGCTGCTGCCCAACCCGTCAGGCCAGACATCGGTGGCAGAGTTCATCAGCACCCAGGCGCTGTTGAGCGTCGACGCATTCAGGAAAACGATTTTTGCCTTGTATTCTATCGTCTGGTTGGTCTCGGCATCCAGCACTTCCACACCCGTGGCCTTCTTGCTGTCCTTGTCATAAAGGATCTTTGTGACGATGGACCAGGGACGGACCGTGAGATTGCCCGTGGCCATAGCCGCCGGCAAGGTAGAGGACTGCGTGCTGAAATAGCCGCCAAACGGACAGCCCAACCAGCATTTGTTGCGGAACTGGCAGCCCGGCCTCCCCTCATGCGG
>JAMFRX010000009.1 GCA_026224995.1 Puia dinghuensis | reverse complement strand
CCTTCAGGCCACGTTGCAGGACGGTCGCATCGATCACGCTATAGCCCGGATCGTAGTAGAGCCGGGTAGGCGTAAATGTTACGAAGTCGCGGGTAGTCGTACAGTACAGGCGGTGGTTGTTCTTCTCGTCTTCCTGGCCTTTCGGGAAACGGAGAGGGATCGTTGTCGCCCAAACGATGAGGAATTGTGCGCTGTCTTTTTCGTAGAAGATCTCTGGCGCCCAGACGTTGAAGGCGTCAGGTTCCTTCTGCATGACGGGGATAAACTGCTGCCGGCTCCAGTGGATGAGGTCTTTGGAGCTGGCGTAGCCGAAGCCCTTGTCGCCATTCCATCCGCTGGTCCATACGAGTCGCCACACGCCGTCGGTGCCCTGGGCCATGGAGGGATCGCGCATGAGCTTTTTGTCGCCGATCTCAGGCTTCAGCCAGGAACCGCCCAGGTCGGTCCAATGCTTGCCGTCATAGCTATAAAGGAAGTAGAGGCCATCGGTAGCCGGCTCCCGGAAGGAGGTAAACAGATACACATCTTTCGCCGGCTTGCAGGAAGCCAGGAGCAAGATCGGGATGAGTATGCGAAAAAAGGGTTTCATTATTCAGTTTCATTCGTGATCGTCCAATATCAGCACCCAGTCGTTTCCCGGATGAGGTTTTCCCGGCGGCTGAAAACTCAGTGTCCCCTTGCCGGGAAACAGCCCGATAATTTTCGTGGTTCCGTCTTTGGGGCTATACCAGGAGGCCTGCAGCCGGCTGCCTCCAAGAGACGCAGGGTTGACCTTCAAGTCACGGCCTGTATAGGTATAGATAAAAGCGTATTTCTTCCCGCGTGTAGCCAGGACATAATCATATTGCTTTCCCTGGTCGGCGACGAGGGACTGATCGGGTACTCGTTCAAAGTAGGGCCGGGATAGCAGGAGCTGCTTGAGATAGGCCATCTGGCCTGCGCCGGGATCGTCGATGGCGCGAAACCATGGTGTTCGGGCTCCGTAGGCGCTGCCTTTGTCGGTAGGACGCAGCATCTGCATCACGGAATTGTCGCCGTAGGTGTATCCACAGGCTCCGGCGAAAACGGACCAGTAGCCGTAGCGCCGGGTATCGTCGGCTGTCCAGCGGGGCTGGGAGGTATCATGAAGGCCATGTGGAATTCCTTCATACGACGGCTCAGCGTCGAGTACTGGCCTTAGAGGGGTCTTTTTATAGTCTGCCTGGATGTATCGCCAGTTGTCTTCGCCATAGCGCGGGTCGTCGGCGGAAGTATCCTGTGCGTAGCTCCTATGACCGGACTGGACGCTATTGAAATCCAGCCAGGGTTGCTGTTCGAACCAAAAAGAGGAAGAGGCCCGGCCGCGGGGATGAAAGGTGATCAGGTGACCCGGATCAAGCTCCCGCAGAGTGGCCCCGATGGTATTCCAGACCTCCTGGTAATCGCTGCCCTTGATGTCACCGCCGTTCATCCATATGATGTTGGGCTTATCCTTATAGCGGTTGGCAAGAAATCCGGCATAGGCACGTGCCTGGGCGGGTGTTGCCTTCGCCGCCTTTACGACGCTGCCCCATACGGGGACCAGGGCAAGGTAAATACCTTTTTCAGCGGCAATATCCACGATGGAATCCAGGTGATCCCAATAGCCTTTGCCTGGTGTGGCCAGGTTTCTGTTTACGAGGGCGCTATCGCCATATATATCGGTGTCGGTAAGACCGTGCACGACCATCACCTGGATGACGTTGAACCCTTTTTTGCGGCGGTCTTCAAGGTATTGATCGGACTGTGGGGTGGTAAGGCGGGTCAGCAAGAGCCAGCCAGTGTCACCCAGCCAAAAGAAAGGATCTCCCTTCTCCGTTATCAGGTAATGTCCGTCGGATGAGACGCGGAGCCTCGGCGGAGCCTGTGGTGGCAGGTTCGTCAAAACACATAAAAATATTGACAGTGCGATTCGCATACTAGTTTCATTTCTCTAACCAATAAACAATTGCGCCCCCTTCCACCGGGAAACGGTGGACATGGAACTTTTTGCCGACACTGGCAAGATCGACGTTTGGATGGCCGGCATTGGCATAGACGATATACCCGTCCTTACCGCCCAGCGCCCACTGTCCCTGCGGCTGGCCGGGAAGATCCACAGGCAGCATCGCCGTGGCGGCGTTAAGCAGGCGGGGGTCCATAGCCGGGATATTGGCCAGCGACCCGCCGGCGATGAATACGGCCCAGCCGAAGCTATCGCAGCCCTCCGCCGAATACAGAATGGCCTTGGTGGGATACCGAAGCCGGTATTCCTTAACGGAATGGTATACTTCTTCAAAAGAGGGACGCTTTGGCTTAAGGAACCGTTCGTATTGCCGGGGAGCCAGGTTCTCACCGCCTACCGGCGCATAGGCCTTGCCGTCCTGCTGATAATACCAATACCGGATATCAATGAGGTCGATGGTGACTGCCCGGGCAGCATCGGCTAAGATGGAGTCTTGTACGTCTTTGGTGGTGCTCAGGCCGATGATCTCGTGGTGGCGTTTCTCTATCTCCCATTGGTGGATATTGTCGACCCAGAACTGAACGAAGTGAAGGGGGCCCGTGAATTCGGCGCCGATCAGCTGGATGACGCCGGTATTGCCGGTAAAGTTATCCAGGCATTGCCGGATAAAAGCCCTGTGGAGATCATGGCGAACGGCATTGGTCGTGTCATAGAACTGCTCCGCCATGAAAATGCGCTTATCGCCGGCATAGGGGGTAGGTTCCGGAAAGCCGGTATGATTGATATTGTTGATCGGCCGCAAGGGAAAATCGACATTGTGGGCGCCAGCCTCGATGATATTGTGCTGGAAATAATTCTGGTGGATGAGGACGAGGCCTTTTTCGTCGGCGAGGTCAGCATAGCGTTTCAGCCGGTCCCAATACCAGTGGTTGTACTTCGTGAGATCGTATTTGCTCAGGCCGTCCCAGGCGGTGTCCTTGCCGCTGCGGGCGAAGGGCTGTTCATAGAAAGGAGGCCAGGTGTCGCCGTCGGCGCGGCGGATGCGTTCGTGGTCATCGCGGCGGCGGTCATACCAGAGGCCATAGTTGTGATCGAGGGCTACCACCCGTTGTCTTTCCATGCGGCTGGTCAGCGAGTCCAGGTCATCTGTGAGGCCCGTGCCGGTGCGGCCGGGTACCCAGCGGGTGATGGCGGGTTTTGCCTCTTCGACGCCATAAGGTCTTACCGAGCCCATCCACCAGGGCTCATAATAGCGGCGGCCTGTGAGCACCGCTTTCCCGCGCACCAGCCAGCCGTTGACGATCTCCATGGGGGCTGCATGTTGAGCTATGGGCGATGGTTTCAGGCCTGTCTTGTCGATAGAAGGGGCGTCGCTGGCGCTTATGGGGATGGGGTTCCGCCGCGCGGCCTGGTCTATCCATTCGGTTAGCTGTGTCCGTGGCTTCACGGACCAGGCGGTGAGGGTTGCCGCCTGTTCGATAGTGGGGCTGCTGGAAGCCTCGTTCTCTATTGTCAGCACCTGGCCTCTTTTTGCGGCTTCGGGTCCGAGGCGGTCGGCCAGCTGCGCGTAATAGAAGCTGCGGGGCTGGATGGTCGCGTTGGACTCGGACCAATAGCCGTCGCCGCCGAACTGCGCCCAGGAGCCGTAGGACCAGTTTTGCGCGCCGGGGGGGCGGTAGCAGTTGATACGGGCGGCGCTGCAGTTCCAGAACAGGCTGTTGGCGGCGCACCAGCCGGCTCCTTGCGCATCCTGTTCCCGGTTGGCAAAGCTAAGCGTCTGCCCGTCGACGTTGACGACATCAAAGAGGATGCCCGAGGCCCAGCTGTCGATGGCGCCACTGAGGCTATAGGGATAGTAGGACTGGCATTGTACGAAAGCATTGGGGCCGGGGGCACAGAAGCCGACGGCAAAATCATGAACCGCGCGTTCGGAATACAGGCGTTGGAAGAGGGTCTGGCCGCCGGAGCCCAAAAATGCGTTGCGGCGCTGTCCGCCGATCTCGCCCACCGGGGAAAGATATTTGCAATCTTCCACGGTGACACGGTTGGCCGTTTCCAGCACCGCTACCGCGGAGCCGGCGAAATGCAGGACGATCACCTGCCTTACCCAGGCGTCGGAGACATTCTCCAGGGTGATGGCCATCCAGCTATGTGCTTCGTCTTTTGGGTTTTCGGTATCATAATCCGAGATACAGCGCAGGTTTTCCACTCCGACCTGTTCGATCCTTCCGGGCCAGTGGTAGCCGGCAACTTTGCCGCCACCATAGGCGGTGTCCAGCGCCGTTGTGAGCGGAGCGTCCAGGGTGATGCCGTCGCCATCTATGGCTTTGACCTGCCGGTCCCAGTAGACATCCCGCTGTCCTGGCTTCCAGCCAAGGGCCGAGATCCCGCCGCCGAAAGTTTCCATGCCCAGCAGCGAGATCCAGGCCTCCGTAGAGGGACGGTGGACGAGTATCCTGTCGCCCGGATGGAAAGGGTTGCCACCGGCGAGACGCAGGTGCAGGCTGTTGACGGGGACATAGGCATCGGCGATATCCATAGGCGCGTCAGTTATTCGGTCATTCTTCCCGATGATGCGGATCAGCGTCCGGCGATCATGGCCCGTAGCTCGGAGGATGGTTCCGTCTTCCCCCATGCCGCTGCCACGCAGAACGACTCCCGACTGGCGGATCAGCAGGCTTCCAGCCACCTGGTAAACACCTTTTTCCAGGAGCACAGCGCCGCGGATGCCTTGTGGGTCTGCCGGCAGGCCGGCGACATAGTCGAGCGCCGCCTGTATCCGAAAACCAGCATCACCGTCCTTGAGGGGAACGGTGATGAGGACGGGTGCGTCGGGTATCGGCATATCGCCGCCTTTGTACCCGCTATAAGAAAAATCGGGGATGCGGTCGCCTTTTTGGTCAGGGGTATAGACCAGGTGGCCCCCTTTAGCCGTCACCGGCGGCGGCGGTTCGGGTGGTTTGGTCTTCTTTTGTGCAATGGAGAACAAGGGTAACAAGACCGTTGCCAAAAACAACCCTATGGTAAATGATCGCATACCTGTATCCTAATTTTTTGCAGACTTTTCGCCTTTGAGGGCCAGGGTATTCAAATAGACTTCGATATTCGAGTATCCGCTACCGTCCTTGGCGGGACGGGCAGCGTCATTGGGGTCTTTAGGGTTCAGGCCATGTTTAACCTCATAGGCGTCGGGCAACCCATCGTTATCGGAATCCTTGTAGGGAGTTCCTTTATAGTCGGGATAGCCGCCTACTTCGAATATTTCGGTGACGATGCCTTCTTTGTAGGAATCCTTGGGCAATTTACGAACATGGAACTGAGGAAGCGTATCCGTATTCAATTCTTTATAAGTTATTTTACCTGTCCGGACCTGTTCTACGACGCGGACGTCTACGGCGTCGCGATGTGGCAGGGTAGCGCCCACATTGGTCAGCACGAACTGGTAGGCTTCTTCGGCAGGCATGATCTTTACGGCAGGCATAGGGAAAGGCTTGTCCACTTTCATATAATCCTTATACACTCCGGCATCTTTTTCCTCCTGGACCTGCACGCCACCGGCCCAGTTGTCCTTGGTGATCTCGGGAAAGCCGTCCATGATATTGCCATGGACATAGGCGCGGCCAAAGTGCAGCTCTTTCAGCTTGCTGCGGCCGGACTCCGGCTTCAGGATGCGATGACCGACGTTCTCGGTCTTCGGGGTCACCGGCCCGGGCTTGAAATAGTTATTGACGATGTTGAACAGGCTGGTATAGTCACCGCCGTCCATGGAGCGGTGGTGCCAGTTGAAGACCACATTGTTGACGAAATTGAATATGCCATTCCAGCCGATGGAGGGGTTACGGCCCGTGTTATCGGCCCAAAGGTTACGGACCAGCATGCAGTTCTCGCCGCCCATGGTGGTGCCGAAAGCGTGGTTCCAGGTATCCAGCGACTCTGCGGAGATACAATTCTGGATGGTGATGTTCACCGTACCCAGCTTCTCCTCTTTGGAGCCGTCTTGTGGGTCGAACATATGCCGGTACATGGAAAAATTCTCATCAAGACCCCAGCTCGTGGAGACGTGGTCTATGATGACATTGCCTACCGGGTTACCGCCGAGGGCGTCGTCGCGGCGGCCTACATTGGTCTCGCCGCGGCGGAAGCGCATATACCGGATGATCACGTCGTGGGTATTGACCCAGAAGGATTCACCGGCTATGCAGATGCCGTCGCCAGGTGCGGACTGCCCTTCTATGGAGATATAGGGCGCCCGGACGATGATGGGACTATGGATGTGGATGATGCCGGCTACGTTGAACACCACGATGCGGGCGCCGCCCTGTTCGCAGGCCCAGCGAAGCGTACCGGGGCCTGAATCGTCCAGACTCGTTACTACGAGCACCCTGCCGCCACGTCCGCCGAAGCTATGCGCTCCACCGCCTTCGGCGCCGGGGAAAGCTAAAAGGGAGGACTGCGGAAGGTCCGTAGGCCGTCCCGCCCACGGTACATAGGGCTTGCCGTGTTTCGCGTCATTGTCGACAATAGGCCATGCTACCTGCCAGGCAGAGTCCGAGCGACGATAGGCTTCTTTGATCAGGGCTTCCGATTGCGCTTTTACGTCCTCGGGAACATCGGGGTACTGCGCCAGTGCCGGCCGGGAAATGCCCAGAGAAACTGCAAAGGCCACAAATAGAAACAGACGATTCTTCATTTTTATCAATTTTATATACATTGTCATTTGGTCGGATCGAAAGTGCCCATGCCTCCGGCGAACAGCCAGCCGATGGTCTGCTGCATATTCGGGTCCTTCGAGATATTGCTGGAAGGAATGGCGTATGCATAATAGGTCGGAAGGAAGTTGATCTTGGGATCGTTGGTGATCGGGACGAGCGAACGCGTGAAATACGTGGTATAATCGGGGCCGTCCACATTGATCGTATCCTCGTAAGCTGCGCCCGAGCTCGGATCTATCTTCTCCTCATTGCTAAGTAAGGTGGTCGATTTGTAAGCAACTACTAGCTGATAACGATAGCCGCCATCGAGCTTGTCGAAAGTCCTTGTCCTTCTGAGGTCATCGTACCGTTTGCCTTCGAAGGCGAATTCGATTTCGCGCTCGTTAAGGATAACTGTTTGCATCGAGTCCTGCGAGACACCCTGTGGAATGCCGTAGTTGCCGTCCGCGTTAGTGATCCCGGCGCGTTTACGGATCGCAACCAGCATCTGGTTGCATTGCGCCTGATTACCGGTCATATTTGCACATTCCGCCAGGTTCATCACCACCTCTCCAAAACGAAGCTCAACCCAGAACGTCTTGCCATATTGAGAGTTCACTGCAGAGACCGTGGTGTCGATATTCTTTCGGCAATAGAAGCCGGTGTTGGACGCGTGTCCTTTGTCGGCGCTGTAGTTGGTATACGTCCATTGTTTGCGGTCCGGAGTGCCGCTCAAGCCATAATAGGCTCCATTGTATACGATGGTGGCATAGAATCGGGGATCGCGGTTGTGCCAGTAATAAACGGAATCATAGGGAGTGGTCGATGTGTTATCCGTTATTCCCTTACCGTCCTTCATCGGAAAAGCCTGTACCAGGTTCCATGTAGGGTTGTTGGTGCCGCCGCCGCTTCCTGCCGATTGCGAAAACGGCCGGGTCACGCCATCGTAACCTTCATATTGTCCGGTGACATTCGCCCCATTGAAAGGGCGGTAGATGATGGGTTCTTTGTCTGTAGTTGCCCCTGCGTCCAGGCTTATCCGGGCAAAATTGGAATAGAGTGCATAGCCATCCAGTGTACAGGTATCGTAGGCGTTCAGGGCGGCCGTATAGGCTGCCTGCCAGCGGCTCATATCGTTGGTAGGATTGAACTGGGGGCTGGCCCAGGTGAGGAGTACCCTGGATTTGAAAGCGAGCGCCGCTCCCCGGGTGATCCGGCCGAATTCCGTTCCCGTCCATTGGGCCGGCAGGACCGAACAATGGCCAAGGTCGGCCAGGATACTGTCGATACATTGGGAGCTGGAATTACGAGGTACAGTCAGCGTATCCGTCAGCCAGTCCTCCGGCTTGGTAATATAGGGTATCCCGCCGTATAGCTTCAACAAGGTAAAATAAACATAAGCCCGCAGGAAATAAGCTTGCGCCTTGATCGGCGCGGTTTGGGCCGGCGTCAATCCATAATTGTCGATATTGGCGAAGAGCATATTGATCCGCCGCATATAGGGGTAAGCGCCGGCAGTACCCGAGGCAAAGAAGTCGGTGACCGATTCGCTGGTCAGCGTTCCCTGGAGCAGCGCAGTAGTCCCGCCATTGCTTTCATCCGAGGTATTGTGAAAGGACGTGGGAAAGGTGCTGGTCGCGTTTTCGTTACAGGGCCACACAGGCATGACGATATTATACAAGCCGTTGAGATAGAGCACGGCCTGGGTCGAATCGGCCCAGACTTCCTGACCGGGAAGGCCGTTGAGGTCAACTTTAGTGAGAAGATGTTTGGTGCAGGAGCCGCTGGCAATAACGGATAGCACCGCGAATATGTATATGAGTTTCTTTTTCATTGCATTGCTTTTTTTAAACTACAGGTTCACATTTAATCCAAAGGTCCAGGTGCGGAGGATCGGGTAATCGGTGATCTCGCTCGACCGGGGATCCCTGTACGGCGTGGGATTGATGATGCTCCACAGGTTCATACCCGTAATATACAGCCGCGCATCGGGAATCTTGTACCGGCCCAGGAAACTTTGGGGTAAGGAATAGGACAATTGGAGGTTATTGACATACAGATACGTGTTGCTGCGCAGCCAGAACGTCGACGCCTGGTTGGCAAACGGCGCATAGATGGCCGGCAGGCTGGCATTGGTGTTGGTGGCGGTATAGGAGTTTTTCCACATGTCCAATCCAGAGGCATCCTTGGTAGGCGGGGTGATATCGATCTTGCTCAGCACCCGTTTACCGCCCACGCTCATCGCGATATTCGTGGTCAGCCTAAGGCTTTTCCACTGAGCGCCCAGGATATAGCCGATGCCGACGATATTGTTGGTGTGCTTGGCGATCTGAGTGATATCATTGGCGTCGATGATCCCGTCGCCATTGACATCCGCGTAGTTCAGGTCTCCCGGACGAAGAGAGTCACCATTGATCGTCCAGCCCGGATGTTTGGCATACCAGGCATTCACCTGATCCTGGGTGCGGACGATGCCGGTGGATTTGTAACCGCTGATGCCCAGGTCTGTAGGCTTGCCGATAGGATACTTATATCCAGTATCGGTACCCGCGCTGTAGTATTTACTGATCACCTTGTTGTTGCCAGCAATGGAGAAACCTAGGTTCACCGTAGCAAAAATGGACCAGTCCTTATTTATATGTCCGTTATAGGTCAGCTGAAACTCATCACCCCAGGAATTCAGGATCCCGTGATTGACGTTAGCGATGGTGCCGCCGAAGGTATTGGGCGCCGTCGCAGTCGGAGCCTCCAGCATATCGTATTGATGTTTATACCATAAATCCACGGTGAAATGGAATCTCCGGTTGTCGAACGACCCGTCGAAGCCCAGGTCCTTGAAGAGGGCGCGTTCCCAGGTGATCTCGGGGTTCGGCACCAGGGTAGTCTGTAATCCATTGGCGCCGTACTGGCCTGTGTTGCCGAAAAGATAGCCAATGGGGTTCGAAGCCGTATAAACCTGAGACCAGGAGAAGGAGGATGTCGCATCATTCCCCGTCAGACCCACATTCAGGCGAACCTTGAAATCGTTGATCTTGTTGAGGAAATGGCTTCTCGCCCAGAAATCCTCGTTGGAAGCCAGCCAGCCCACGGACACAGACGGGAAGAAGCCCCATTGGTGCTCCACCGGAAAATTGGGGGAAGCATCGTCCCGGAAAGCTGCCTGCAGCATATACCGGTCGTTGTAAGTATAGGCCAGACGACCCAGGTAGCTGGCTCGACCGGTAGAAGTTTGATAGCCGTAATCGTACCAGTTGGCGGTGTTGCTGGAATAGGCGTAATATTGGTCGACACCGGGGATGATCGCGGTCTGCCGATAGGTGGTCAGATATTGGCCCAGCGTCTGCTGCTGTTCCGTGTAAACGGCGACGTCCAGGTTGTGCTTACCCCATACATTGGCATATTCCAAACCGCCTGTAGCCTGCCAGTTCTTTGAATTGTTATAGAGTTCAGCCAGTTCGTCGCTGTTGGTTACTTTTTGCACGGTGGTTACCGTATCTACATAGAGCACATTCTGGGTGCCGGTGGGCGTATTGGCGCCGCCCGCCGTCTTATTGGCGTGCACTCCGGGAGATTTGAAATTATAGGCGTTGTAGGGTACGAACCACTGCTTACTGAAATCGTTGTAGCTGTTT
>JAMFRX010000426.1 GCA_026224995.1 Puia dinghuensis | reverse complement strand
CAGCCCGATGGTGCTCTGACAAAATACCCCTTCCGTTGCCGCAGCGAAAAGCAGGACCAGTAGTACCAGTATCTTCATTTGGCGGCGAATTTACTCCCTAATATATTGAAAAACATGGCATGTAGTGTTAATGTAGGGGTAAACGCCCTTGTCCGTCTGACCGATTACAAGGATATTTGGTGCGTTAACCCCCTGAACCTATGGGCCAAAATTATTTTAAGAATCTCTCCTTAATAATCCTGTTAGTTCTATGTCAGGCCGGCGCGGATGCACAGTCGTTTCGGGTCTTGGTGGTCGCCTCACGCGCTCACGATCACCTGAAGATGATTGCCGCCGCCCGGCCTTTTTTTCAACAGATGGCCGCTGAAAATGATTTCAGCCTCGACTTCACCGACGACACCAGCCAGATCAACCCGGCCAACCTTGCTCATTACCAGGTCTTCGTCATGCTGCATCTGGCCCCCTTCGACATGTCCCCGGCCCAGCAGGCCGCCCTGCAGCAGTTCGTCGAACAAGGCAAGGGCTGGGTAGGCATCCATGCCGCCGGCCTCACCGGAAAAGAATTCCTCGCTAAAGACAGTCACTACTGGCAATGGTTCGAAGATTTCATGGGCGGCATCACCTATTCCCCGCACCCCGCCTACCAGCACGCTACCCTCGTAGTGGAAGATCGCGGCCACCCCGCGACCCGCCACCTGCCCGCCCGGCTGGACATCCCCGACGAATGGTACGAATTCGACAAAAGCCCCCGCAGCACCGTTCATGTGCTCGCATCTGTGGACGAATCTACTTACCGCCAGAACAAGCCCATGGGCGATCATCCCATCATCTGGACGAACGAACGTTACCGCCGCATGATCTACATCGGTCCTGGCCATTCTCCCGAGCTGCTCGAAGATCGTCGCTATGCTACCCTCCTCCGGGACGCCATCTGCTGGGCGGCAACTACCGGCCCCGCTATTGTTACCATTCCCATGCGGGGTAACCGCGTCACCTGGCGGCAGCAATATACCCTTCCGCTCGGACCTCACCAGCCCGAGCTCTATCAACGCCTTCACCAGGCGCTTTCCTCCGGTCCGCTCACCATCACGACGGCCGACCCGGAAACAGGCACCATCCTGGGGACCGGCAACGTCAAAGTCGTCACCAACGATTCCGGCCACTATTACCTGCTGCGATTTAGCTGGGTCGTCGATGTCACCGACGCCCGCTACACTCTCAAGACCACACATTATTATGAAAAGCCCGTAGGCATAGGCACCACGAGCGAATTTTCCAAGCTCGAATATCGCTCCTGGGACAACCGTCTTGGTCATCCCTGGTCTCCCGAAGACCATCGTCTCCTCAACGGTCTCGATTCTACTATGACTACGGTCATGGACAACGTCTACAAGCAGGTGAACCTGCCCCGCTTCCACGTCCTGGCCCTCTACGAGAACGGCGGACACCACGTGGAATACTCGCGCCGCGCGCGAAGCTGGCTCGAAAACCTCGCCGCCGACAGCAACTTCAGCATCGACTACCTTACCCATACCGATTCTATCAACGAAGACTTTCTGTCATATTATCAGCTCATCATCCAGCTGGATTTCGCGCCTTATGGCTGGAAACCCGCGGCCGTGACCGCCTTTCAAAAATATATCGATGAGGGTAGGGGAGGATGGGTGGGCTTCCACCATGCCTCCCTCCTGGGTGAATTCGATGGCTTCCCTATGTGGCCCTGGTTTCACACATTCATGGGCGGTATCCGCTGGAAAGACTATATCGCCCGCTTTGCAAAAGCTACCGTCCGCCTGGAGGATCACGACCATCCCGTCCTCCGCGGCATCCCCGACTCCTTCGTCGTTCAGAAAGAGGAATGGTATACCTATGATAAAAGCCCCCGGCCAAACGTCCGCGTCCTCGCCGATGTCGACGAATCATCTTACCTACCGGATACGTCCATAAAAATGGGCGATCACCCCGTTATCTGGACCAACGAACACGTTCGCGCCCGCAATGTCTATATCTTCATGGGACACTCGCCCCTCCTTTTCGATGACTCAGTCTACCGTCACCTTTTCTCCAATGCCATCTTCTGGGCCGCCTCCGCCCCGCCAAGACCCACAGCTGCCTTGGCTCCCGAAAGCACCCTGTTAACGAAAGCATCATCCGCGTCAGCAGCTTCGGCGCCCGCACCGCGCCCGCGCTTCCACGCCCTAGCCTTCTACTCCACTACCGTAGAGCCAGACCACGTCGATTTCGCCCGCGATGCCATCCGCTTTTATTCCGGCCTGGCAGCACGACAAAATTTTATTCTCGACACCACATCTAATTGGGAAAACTGCGACAGCGCGCTTAATAAGTATAAAGTCGTCATCTGGCTCAACGACTTCCCGCACGCGGAATCACAACGCCTCGCGTTTCAGGAATATATGGAACATGGCGGCGCCTGGCTGGGCTTCCATGTATCCGGCTATAACGATAAAGACACCCACTGGCCCTGGTTCGTTCATTTCTTCGGTGACGCCGTATTCTATAACAACAGCTGGCCACCCCTTCCGGCAAAGCTCATCGTCGACGACCCCAAACACCCCGTCACCCATCGCCTCCCGCTGCACTATACTGCCCCGATCAACGAATGGTATGGCTGGCAGCCCAACCCCCGCCACAACAAAGATGTCAAGGTCCTGCTCACCCTGGACCAAGCTAACTTCCCCCTCGGGAAAAAGGATATCCTCCGCGGCGGTGATATCCCCGTAGCCTGGACCAATACCCATTATCACATGCTTTACCTGAACATGGGCCACGGCGATCATATCTTCGACTCGCCGATACAAAACCGGCTCTTCGAAGACGCCCTGGATTGGCTGGGCAGCCGATAAGGCCCGCAGGCCCTACGCGACCCTAACCTGGGGAAGGACCTCCTGATGCGCTCGTTGCATCAGCTCATCCGCCAGCCGACGGTAGTCCTTGGCGCCATTTGCGCTGCGGTCAAAGGAAAAGATATCCTTCCCGGCCTCCTGCGCTTTGGCCAGCTGGATATTCGTCCTGATCACCGTCTGAAACACCTTTCCGTCAAACTTCTCTTCCAGCTGTTTCTTTACACCGACATTCATCTGCTTGCGTTCGTCGTACTTGGTCATGACCATGCCCATCAGCTCCAGCCGGGGATTGAGCTTTTTGCGAATGGTGTCAAACTGCCGCATGAATCCATAGACCCCTTTCAACGGCAGGAACTCTCCCGGAAGAGGCAGCATCACATAGTCGCTGGCGACAAGTGCATTGACCGTGAGCAGGCTGATCGAATGCGGACAGTCGATAAAGACATAATCGTAACGATCTACCACCGGATTCAGTAATTCACTGATCAGGTATTCCCTGCCCATCAGACCCGCCATCTCCAGCTCCACGATAGCCAGATCGATCGACGCAGGGACAACATCCAATCCCTGCGGGGTAGAGACGATTGCCTTTGACAGCTGACCTCCTTCCTGAAGGATCTCTTTCTTTAATTCGGAATACAAATTGAATGCTGGCTCATCTTCGATACCGAGAGACTGACTTAGATTGGCCTGGGGATCGGCGTCTATCAGTAATACTTTTTTTCCTTCCCGGCATAGTGCTGCACCTAAATTGAGAGCGGTCGTGGTCTTTCCAGACCCGCCTTTTTGAATCGCAATCGAAATAACTGGCATTGCTAGTGTTTTGAGGGTTGTTAGTCCTAAAACTATTAATAGTTTCCAGTTATACTGAAATATAGTTTCCCACGAGATGTGGATAGAGTAAGGCTACCCACTTTCATTGAGCTCGCCAACTTGATATCACAAACTGTGACATCAAGTTGGGGCGGCCCGGGCCTAAAACTTGCATAATCCCTTGCATGGGACGACACCTATTAACCTTCCTATTGCTTGCCATAACCTTTCCGCACCCAGTGGCCGCCCAATCGCCTGCGGCAACAGGCCCGCGCGGCGAACGCTTCTCCGTCCGCGTGATCGCCAACCACCTCAGCGACCCCTGGTCCATCATATACGGTCCCGATCACCTCCTCTGGATCACCGAAGCTAAAACCTACCGTGTCAGCCGCATCGACCCCACCACCGGAAGTAAACAAGTCGTCCTCGACCTCGCCGCCGACCGGGGCTTCCCGCGCTACGACAGCATTGGCGAAGCGAAGACAGAGAAACTCTGGCCCGAAGGCGGCCTCATGGGCATGGCCCTCCATCCCCATTTCCTCGACGGTAAGCCCTGGGTCTACCTCGTATACCTCTACCACTTCAGCGGTGTAGACAAGCCAGGTGATGGATGTGACCTCCATCATGGTGGCTGTTATTTTACGACAAAGCTGGTTCGTTATACCTGGGATGCACAAAAAAATAGGTTAGTCGACCCCGTTATAGTATGCGACACCATCCCCGGCAGCAGCGATAACAATGCCGGCCGCCTCCTGATCGCCCCCGTAGATGGAAAGGATTACCTCTTCTATGGCATCGGTGACCTCGGCGCCGGCCAGTTCGACAACGCTGGCCGCCCCAACCATGCACAGCAGAAAGAGAGCTACGAAGGGAAGATACTCCGCTTTAACACGGAGCCGGATGCCGACGCCGGCCGATATGATAAATGGATCCCCAATGACAATCCTTTCAATGGTCGAAGGCAGAACGCCGTATGGAGCTATGGCCATCGCAACCCGGAAGGCCTCGCCTATGCAGTGATCGGTGGCAAAGGCAGACTCTATTCCTCTGAGCACGGGCCGTATTCTGATGATGAGATCAATTTGATAGAAAAAGGAAAAAATTACGGCCATCCCCTGGTCATCGGCTTCGCCGACGGCAACTACGACGGCCTTGCGGGCAGCGTGACCAACTATAAGGAGCTGCCCGGCCGCTGGCATACTTCCTATCCGGGTATAGTCAGCGAACGTGCCAATCGCAAAGCCCTTGGGCCGGACTATCGCGATCCCCTGATGTCCTTCTATCCCAACTCAAATGCGCTGTTAAAAAAACTCTTTGCATATAATCTGTCCACCGGCGATGAAGGCCACTGGCCATCGGAAGCCCCCAGCAGCCTGGCCGTCTATACTTCGGGTGCCATCCCCGGCTGGAAGAACTCGCTTCTCATGCCCTCGCTCAAGACCCATAAGCTCATCCGGTTAAAGCTAAATGCCCGTGGCGACAAGATCATCGGTGATACCCTTGGCTATTTCAGGCGCACGGGCCGCATCCGCGACGTGGCTATCTCGCCCGACGGAAAAAGACTCTACCTGGCCGTCGACAGCTCGGCCTTTACCTCTGTTCCTTCCAAAGCAGAGCTAAGCCAGGAGAAGTATCGGGGGTGTATTGTAGAGTTTACCTATCTGCCGTCCGCGGGCCTGGCCAGCGGACGAATGACAACAGACCAGATGGCAGGCTCGGCCAAGGGTCGGCCGGTACAGCCTATTCCGGCCGTAAGCTCTTTATCGGATTTGCCCGCGCCGCCCGCACCGTCTGCCAGCATACCGTCACCAACGCCACCAGCACAGCTGCCAACCCCGCGATAGCAAAAGTCCACCAGGGTGTATCTGTCCGGTAGGCAAAACCCGCCAGCCACTGATGCATGGCCCACCAGCCCAGCGGCGCGCCTATCAGAAAAGCCAGTCCCACCAGCGCAAGGAAATTCTTCGACAGCAGTCCAAACAAAGAGCCCACGCTCGCTCCCAGTATCTTGCGGATGCCAATCTCCCGTACCCGCTGTTCTGCCGTGAACATAGACAGCCCCAGCAAACCCAAACAGGAGATAAAGATCGCCAGCACCGCGAAGATCACCGACAGCCGCCCCGTGATGGCCTCGCTTTTATAGAGTTGTGCATATTCAAGATCGGAAAATTTATAGGAGAACGGGAAAGCCGGATTCAGCCGCTTACAAAGATTTTCAAGGCCCGCAAGAGCCTGCGCCGTTTTCCCGGGCTGCGTACGGACCAGGATGCTGCCATACCATTCATTCTTCCCTACGCCAAGAACCAACGGAAGAATAGGGTCGTGTAAACTCGCAAAATGAAAATCCTTCACCACGCCAACTATATGCAGGGGATAGCCATTGTTAGTGACCGTCTTCCCGATCGGGTCTTTATAACCGATGAGCTTTATAGCCGTCTCGTTGAGGAGCACACCCGAAGTATCGGTCGGATAGCTGATCGCATCCAACTCACGGCCCGCCGCCAGCTCGATCTTCATGGTTTTCAAAAACCCCGGGGCTGCCATCTCGTGGATGAAACGGTCATGTTCATTGGGATCTTTCCCCGTCCAGCCCATAGACAAGGTGCCGTCGCCGAAGATCCCCGGGTTGCTGGCCGAGAACATGCTCAGGCTTTGAATGCCTGGCAGCCGGGCGGCTTCCGTCCGGAATACCTCCAGCTTCTTGCCGAGATCGCCTTCTATCGGGATAAAGAGCATATTCTCGCGGTCATAGCCAAGCTTCGCCTGCTGCATATAGTGGATCTGGCGGCTGATCAGCATCGTGGATAAGATCAGCACCATAGATAGTACGAACTGAAAAACGACCAATCCCTGCCGGAACACCGCATCCCCCTTCGTCCCCGAAGGCAGCGCTGCCTTGAGCACCCGGATGGGGTTGAACCCGGAAAGATAAAAAGCTGGATAGCTCCCCGACAGCAGGCCCGTCAACAAGGTGACGATGACCATGCTCAGCCAGAAGCCCGATTGCCCATAGGGCAGCACGATCTCTTTTCCTGTTAGCTCATTGAAGGCGGGAAGCGCCAGGCCCACGAGCAGGACGGCCAAGACCGCCGACAGAAAGGCCATCAATATGGCCTCGCCGATAAACTGCCGGATCAGCAGCCCGCGAACCGCACCCATGACCTTACGCACTCCGATCTCCTTGGCACGCTTCACCGAACGCGCCGTGGTCAGGTTCATGAAGTTGATGCAGGCGATCACCAGGATGAACAATGCTACGATGCTGAACAGCCGAACATATTCGATCCTGCCCGCCGTCGGTACGCCATCGCGGAACTCGGAGCGCAGATAATAGTCGCCGAAAGGCTGCAAAGCCAGCTCGATCCGGATGCTTTTTTGCTCGGTCTCGAACTTGTCGGTGAGATGTCTGATCTTGCTCTCTACCGCCGAAGCGCTGGCGCCCGGCCTCAGCAAGATACACGTACGCGGATCCGTCGATGCCCACTCCTCGGCCCAACGATTGCCGTCCTCGAGATAGCCAGACCAGGGCATTATAAACTCTCCCTTGTTGCTCACCGCAGCCCCAAAGTCCTCGTACACCGCCTTGATCATGAAGTCCTTTTTATTCTCATATCGGATGGTCTTCCCGATCGCTGCCGCCGGACTGCCGAAGAAAGCCACGGCCATCTTCCGCGAGATAGTCAGCCCGTCAGGGGAATTCAACGCATCTTTCGCGCTGCCTTCCAGCAGCGGGTAGCTGAACATGGTAAAGTAATCGGCGCCTGCCGCAAACCCATCTTCTTTCAACACCTTGTTGCCTACGGAAAAATTACTTGTGTTTGGCCAGGACATCGACGTCGCCGCCTGCACCTCGGGTATCTCTTTCTTGATCTCCTCCGCCAGCGGCCCCTGCGTCCAATACCAGGTCTGCAGCTTTCCGCCCATATAGTTCCGCTCGTAGACATAGTAAAGGCGGTCCCCATTCTTATGAAAAGCATCCACCCCTCTCTCGTCCTGCACCCATAGCAGGATCAGCAGGCTGCAGGCCATGCCCAGGGCTAACCCGACAAGGTTGATGGCCGAAAATCCCCTTTGCCTCCAAAGGTATCGTATGGCGGTCTTCAGATAGTTCTTTATCATGCTTACCCTGCTACCAGAAAGATGCCGTTTTCCCTGTTAACTCCTAGTCAGGTAGTTGTGCTCCCGGACACAAAGCCCGGTGTCCGCTTTCGATACATCGACTGTCCCTTTATATCCAGCGAAGCCCACGATAAAAAATCGCAAAATATTGGTTAGTAGTCCCGTAAAAAACTGGCATTTGCTTGGCTGTACCCTGGCTATGCTTAAAAATTATTTCAAGATGGCCTGGCGCAACCTTCAAAAACACAGGTCCTCCTCCATCATCAATATTGGCGGCCTCGCCATAGGCATGTCCGTTGCCATGCTCATCGGCTTCTGGGTCGTCGACGAATGGTCTTTTGACAAACAGTCCGCACATTACGCCAGCATCGCCCAGGTCATGGAGAACCAGGCCCTCAACAAGGTTTACGGAACCCAAAAGGAAATACCCATTCCCGTCGCCACCCAGCTGCGGACGAAGTTCGGCAGTGATTTCAAGGAGGTGATCCTGTCCTCGCTCACCCAGGATCATGTCCTGGCTATAAATGAGAAAAAGCTCGCCACGCAGGGCAATTTCATGGAACCCCGCAGTCCCGAGCTTTTCAACCTGACCATGCTGGCAGGCGACCGCTCCGGGTTGAAAGATCCCCATTCCATCTTCTTATCCTCATCGCTGGCTAAAGCGTTTTTCGGCGGCGCCGACCCCCTGGGCAAAACGATCCGCATGGACGATAGCCTGGCCGTTAAGGTCACGGGCGTATACAGGGATTTTCCTTACAATAGCAGCTTCAGGGATATCAGCTTTCTGTCTCCCTGGGATCTGTATGTATCCGCAGACGAGGAAACCCGTAGATGCGTACGAACGCAGGAATGGGAAGACAATGGCTGGCAGGTCTTTGTCCAGGTCGCCGACCACGCCGATATGGCGACCGTCTCTGAAAAAATAAAAAACATCAAAGCGGATAACGATAAGTACGTCAAGCCAACCGATCTCCTCAAGCCGACGATGTTCCTCTTTCCCATGGGCCATTGGCACCTGTACTCCGACTTCAAGAATGGCGTCAGCGTCGGCGGCAGGATCCAATATGTCCGTTTATTCGGGCTCATCGGCGTGTTTGTGCTCTTGCTGGCCTGCATCAATTTCATGAACCTGAGTACCGCCCGCTCCGAAAAACGCGCTAAAGAAGTGGGCATCAGAAAAGCCATCGGCTCTCTTCGCAGCCAGCTGATCGCGCAGTTCTTCGGTGAGTCCTTGCTGGTAGCAGTCCTGGCCTTTGCCTTAGCCCTGGTGCTCGTACAGCTGTCATTGCCGTTTTTCAACGCCCTGGCCGATAAAAAGATCTCTCTTCCCTGGCTTAACCCGCTCTTCTGGTTGGCGGGGATCACCTTCAGCTTAGTAACAGGCCTGATCGCCGGCAGCTACCCTGCCCTCTACCTGTCTTCCTTCCAGCCCGTAAAAGTGTTGAAAGGCGCTATGATGGCGGGCCGCCTGGCCTCCCTGCCGCGCAAAATACTCGTGGTCACCCAATTCACCGTATCTATTGCCCTGATCATCGGAACAACCATTGTCTTTCGGCAGATCCAGTATGCCCGGAACCGACCGGTGGGCTACGACCAAAATGGCTTGTTGACCATCCAGATGCATACAAAAGATATCCACGCTCATCTGGCCTCCTTCCGCACCGACCTGCTCAAAACCGTCGCCGTCACCGAAGTAGCCGAAGCCACGAGTTCCACAACCGAAACGGGCGATTCGAATGGCGGCCTCAACTGGACCGGGAAAAGTTCCGATGCTACAGCCGATAATTTCGCCATGAAGGGGGTGACGCAGGAATATGCGAAAACGGTGGGCCTGCAATTCCTGCTAGGGCGCGATTTTCGCACCGGCCATTCCGGATTCGATGCCTCGACGATGATCCTCAGCGAATCTTCTGCCAAAGGCATGGCCTTGAAACAACCACTCGGCAAAACAGTGGAATGGTCGGGGGGCACATTTACCGTCATCGGCGTCGTAAAGGATATGGTCATGGAATCTCCCTATGAAGCACCGATACCAACCATTTATTATCTCGCTTCCTTTCCGATCTATACCCTTAGTATCCGAATAAGCCCCAAGGTTAGCGCTGCAACGGCATTGGCGAGCATCAGTCCCATCTTCTCAAAATACAGTCCCGCCGAACCCTTCGATTACAAATTCGTGGATCAGGAATATGCGCATAAGTTCGACGCCGAACAGCGGGTAGGGAAGCTGGCCAGCTTCTTCACCATCTTGGCCGTATTCATCTCCTGCCTCGGCTTGTTTGGCCTGGCCTCCTTCGTGGCCGAACAACGCGCCAAGGAGATCGGTGTTCGCAAAGTCCTGGGCGCGACCGTCTTCAACCTCTGGCGAATGCTCTCCAGAGATTTTGTGGCCCTGGTCCTGCTCTCCGGCATCATTGCCATCCCCGTATCCTGGTGGCTGCTCCATCGATGGTTACAACAATATGAATACCGCACCGGCATCCCCTGGTGGATACTCGCCGGAGCCGGCCTCGGAGCGATCATTATCACGCTCGCAACAGTAAGCTATCAGTCTGTAAAGGCTTCATTGGCGAACCCCGTGAAAAACCTGAGATCGGAATAGGCACCCCGAGCCCAGGCAGACGACGGGCGCTAAAGCTTATAGCCCTTTCGCCAGCATCCCCCCATCCGTCACAATATTCTGTCCGGTGATATAAGAAGCCTTGTCCATCGCCAGAAAGGCCACGGCATTCGCCACCTCCTCCGCGTGCGCCACCCTGCTCAACGGCGTCCTGTCGATGATCCGCTGCAGCCGATCCGGCCGCTTCAGCACCGGCGCCGCCAGCGGCGTATCCGTATACCAGGGCGATACCGTATTGACCCTGATCCCATGCTCCGCCCACTCGACGGCCAGATTCCGGCTCAGCTGCGTTAGCGCCGCCTTGCTCACGCCATAAGGCGCCCCGGACTGCGTATCCACACTGCCCGATACACTGGAGATATTGACCACGCCCGCCGCCGTGCCCAACATAAGATAGGACAAACAGAGCCTGCACATCTCTATCGCCCCGAACAGATTCACCTCCAGCACATGCCGGTACTCCTCTTCGGTATATTCCTCCAGCTTCTTCCGGATATT
>JAMFRX010000425.1 GCA_026224995.1 Puia dinghuensis | reverse complement strand
GTGGACCAGGACGTAAGCACCATCCCCTTATAGCCCATCTCCCGGGCCTGGGGCACGAAATCGCGGATATTGTCCAGGTGCTTTTCCCATTGCGTGAGGTAGTCGTTGTCGGGATTGCTCCGGATAGCAGGCGCACCCCAGATATCGTAGCCGCTCTCCAGCAGTTTTTGATGATTCCCGAACCTGTCCATGCTCCAGCCATAGTTCCAATCCACGAACACCGTCCCCTTGGGGAGCGATTTGATCGCTTCGGGATACTTGAGCGCCATATCGGCCCAGAGGACCGGTCGTTTCCCCAGCCGGATCACGATATTGCACAGCATCCGGACGTAGTCGAAGTACAGCTTAGAGATGCCTTGTTGTTCCACCTTGCGGCGGCATTCGGCACAATGTCCCAGCAGGTGCGTCTCATCGCAGCCGATGTGGATATACGGCGAGGTATGCGTCGCCGCCAGCTCGGTATACAATTGGGTGAACAGCATGCTGTCCTCCGTCACCTTCGACGGACAGATCTGGGAGAGGTCCTTGGGGTCTTCCCTCAACGCCCGGTAGCGGGCATTGCGTAAGATATACTCTACATGGCCGAAGCCCTGCTGCAAGGGGATAACGTCAACGCCGAGCCGATTGCAATAGCCGACAAGATCCGCGATCTCCGCCCTGGAATACGCATATTGATTGGGGATCAGAGGATGCTGTTCATAGGGATAGGTCGCTTCGTACTCCATTATAAGGGTGTTGATGCCGCCATTGTGAAGCGTTTGGACGAAGGCCTTGAGAGCCGGCATGGTCATCACCTGGATGCGCATGTCGAGGTGGAAGGCCTTGATGGCGAAATCTGCTTTTGCCGCTGGCCAGGCCGAGGCAGATGCCGACCAGCAGATCAGCAACAAAAACGTATAAAGAATTCTATTCATGGTAATTTGTCCAGTCGAAAATAGCCAATAATCGCTAAATTGGTGTTGAACTACTACACATGAGAAAAAACACCTTTCTGGCATTGGCCTGCCTTGTACTCGCTTTTGCGCTCCGGGCCCAGGACTCCACACTCTCCACCCTCAAAGGCATGAACTGGCGGAACATCGGTCCCAACCGTGGCGGCCGTTCCCTGGGTATCGCCGGAAGCTCCAGCCGCAAGCGGGAATACTATTTCGGCGCCGTCGGGGGAGGGTTATGGAAGACCACGGACGGGGGCTTCACCTGGAAACCCGTTACGGACGGGCAGATCACCAGCTCCAGTGTAGGCGCCGTCGCCGTGTCGGAATCGAATCCAGATATCGTCTATCTCGGTACGGGGGAGACGGAATTCCGCGGGAACATCATGCAGGGCGACGGGGTATATAAGTCCGTGGATGGCGGGAAGACCTGGAAGAATGTGGGCCTCCGGAATACCCAGGCCATCTCCCGCATCCGGGTGCACCCGGCCAACCCCAATATTGTCTACGTCTCCGCCCTGGGTCATCCTTATGGTCCCAACGATGAGCGGGGCGTCTTCAAGACCACCGATGGCGGCACGACCTGGAAAAAGGTGTTGTACAAGGGCGACAACGCCGGCGCGGAAGACCTCGTGCTCGATCCCACGGACCCGGACATCATCTACGCCAGCATCTGGCAGGTGACCCGGACGCCTTATAAGATGTGGGGTGGCGGCGGGGCGTGTGGACTCTACAAGTCGAGTGACGGAGGCTCCAGCTGGACGGAGCTGACCGCCAACCCCGGCATGCCGAAGGGGCCTGTGGGAAAGATCGGGGTTTGTGTCTCGCCCGTCAACCCGCGGCGCGTCTGGGCCATCGTGGAAGCGGCTGAGGGCGGACTGTTCCGCTCCGACGATGCCGGCGCGACCTGGAAGCTCGTCAACAACGAGCGTAAGCTCCGGCAGCGGGCCTTCTACTATTCCCGCATCGTAGCCGACCCGAAGGACAGCAACGGCATCTATGGCCTCAATGTCAACTTCTATAAGTCTACCGATGGGGGCCGCAGCTTCCCCAAGACCATCAAGCTGCCGCACGGCGACAACCACGACCTCTGGATCGACCCCACCGACCCCATGCGGCTCGCCGAAGCCGACGATGGCGGCGGGACCATCTCCGTGGACGGCGGCGCCACCTGGACCGACGAAGACTTCCCCACGGCACAACTATATCACGTGATCGCCACCAGCGACTTCCCCTATCATGTGGCCGGCGCGCAGCAGGACAATACGACCATCGCCGTGCCGAGCGAGGGCTGGGAACATATGATCACCTCTCAGAACAGCATCAAGCCTGGCCTCGGCTATGCCTATACGCCAGGCGGCGGCGAGAGCGGCTATATCGCCCAGGACCCTGACAACCCCAATATCTTCTATGCCGGCAGTCAGGGCGCCCTGCTGACCCGCCTGGATCGCAGCACCGGCCAGATTCGGGATGTACAGGTCTATCCGCGTTTCTTTTCCGGCGAAGAAGCCAGGGTCCTGCCGGAACGCTGGCAGTGGACCTTCCCCATCGTCTTCTCTCCACTGGACCATAAGCGGCTCTACACCTGCTCCCAGCATGTATGGATGACCACCAACGAAGGTCAGAGCTGGGATAAGATAAGCCCCGACCTCACCTATGCCGACAGCGCCACGCTGGGCGTCAGCGGCGGCATCATCACCCGCGATATGAACGGTCCTGAGATCTATGCGACCGTCTTCGCCCTTGCGCCATCGTACCACGATGTGAATACCATCTGGGCCGGCTCCGATGATGGGCTGATCCACCTCACCCGCGACAATGGCAAGACCTGGCAGAATGTTACTCCGCCGGACATGCTCAAGAATACCCGGGTCAGCATCATCGAAGCCTCGCATTACAAACCCGGCACGGCCTATGTCGCCGCCAAACGTTACCAGATGGACGATCGCGCGCCTTATATCTGGAAGACGGATGATTATGGGCAGACCTGGAAGAAGATCGTCGCGGGCATCGCCTCCGGCGACTATGTGCACGTGATAAGGGAAGACCTCGTGCGGCCAGGGCTGCTGTATGCCGGAACCGAACATGGCTTCTACGTTTCGTTTGATGATGGCGCTGCCTGGCAGCGGCTGATGCTGAACCTCCCCGACGTGCAGGTCGCCGATATCGCCGTCACGGACAAAGACATCGTCCTGGGTACACATGGCCGGTCCATCTATGTGCTGGATGATATTGCCCCCTTGCGGGAATACAAGTCCTCTATTGCCGATGCCGCGCTTTACCTTTACGATCCTTTCTATGCGGTGCGCAATGTGCAGCCGGCCGTTTTTCAATATTGGCTAAAGGATAGCGCCACCGACCTAAAGGTCGAGATCATGGATGCGGCTGGTGCGCTGGTGCAAAGCTTCACGGGGATCACCCGCGTTTCTACCGCCGACTCGCTGGAGCAGGTCGTCGAGCAGGATGAATATGGCTATGACAAACGGCAGCAGATGCCGTTAATAAAAAAAGGCTTGAATACCTTTACCTGGGACCTTCGATACCCGGCGCCGGCCTTCTTCAAAGGCATGATCCTATGGGGCGCCAGCCCGGTGCATGGTCCGCTGGCTCCTCCGGGCAAGTACACGGTGCGCTTCACGGCGGGACGACTACCGTGACCAAAGGGTTCGAGATCCGTCTGGATCCCCGGCTCAAGGGAGTTTCGGCTGCTGATGTAACGGAGCAATTCCAGCTGGCGATGGCGATCCGCAATTCCGTGGATCAGGCCAACCAGGCGGTCATAGAGATCCGGCGGTTAAAGGCGCGCTTATCATCGGCGTTATCGGGGCACGTGACCGCGGCCAATAAGGAGCTGCTGGCCAGGCTGACTAAGATCGAAGAGGAGCTCTACCAGGTGCGCAACCAGAGTGGACAGGACCCGTTGAACTTTCCTATAAAGCTCAACAACAGGCTGGCGGCGCTGGAACGCAGCGTGGAGACGGGAGATGCCAAGCCGACGGCGGGGGCGTATCAGGTGTTCAAGGAGCTGTCGGGGGAATTGACCCTGCGCCTGCAGGAATTGCAGGCGGTCATGGCTCAGCGGGAGATAAAGAGTTTTTTACATAATTCACAACAATGAGATCCATCATCTTCTTTCTGGCCTTTTGCGCCAGCACCCTCTTTGCCGGCAGGACCCATGCCCAGATTCCCGTTCAATGGGCGGCGGACGGCATTCACTTCTACCAGATCTTTGGCAGCGAGATCCAGCTCGTCGATCCGGCCGACCGCAACAAGACCGTCACCTGGATCACCAGGGACATGCTAACCCCTCCCGGCGGGAAACCCATCCCTATCCGGCGATTCACCGTCTCCGCCGATGGCCGACAGGTGCTCATCAACAACAACACCAAAAAAGTATGGCGCTACGATACCCGTGGCGACTATTGGGTCTATGATACCGCAACAAGGAAGCTTATAAAGCTGGGCGCCGGCCTGCCGGAATCCTCGCTCATGTTTGCGAAATTCTCACCCGATGGCAGTAAGGTCGCCTATGTCAGCGGGCATGACGTCTATGTGGAATCGCCGGCCGATGGGAAGCGCACCCGGCTTACAGACAATGGCACCGTAACCCTGATAAACGGGACCTTCGACTGGGCCTATGAAGAGGAATTCAATTGCCGCGACGGTTTCCGCTGGAGCCCCGACAGCAGGCAGATCGCCTACTGGCAGCTCGATGCCGGTAAGGTCAAAAAATACCTGATGCTCAACACCGCGGATTCGACCTATCCCTTTGTGGTGCCGGTGGAGTATCCCATAGCCGGGGAGCCGCCTTCCCCCTTCAGGATCGGCGTGGTCAGCGCCGACGGCGGTCCTACCCGCTGGATGGAGATCCCTGCAGACCCGGTGTTGGGAAGCTATGCCCCGCGCATGGAATGGGCCGATAACAGCACGGAGCTCGTCGTTCAGGAGCTCAACCGGCAGCAGAACCAGAGTAAGATCCTGCTCTGCACCGTCAGCACCGGCGCAACCAGGAGCATCTATGAAGAGAAGGACCCTGCCTGGATCGATGTGCATGCTAACTGGGACCTGTCCGCTATCAAAGGCGACACCTGGCTCTGGCTGAAGCATGGATCGGCATTCGTATGGGCCAGCGAAAAAGACGGCTGGCGGCATCTGTATATCGTGGGCCGCGATGGCAGCGAGAAGCTCATCACCACCGGTAAATACGATGTCATGGAGCTCAGCGGCGTCGACGAAAAAACCGGCTATGTCTACTTCCAAGCCTCGCCGGATGACGCCACGCAGCTCTATCTTTACCGCACCCGCCTGGACGGCCGTGGTCCTGCCGAGCGCTTGACACCCGCCAGCCAGCCCGGCACCCACTACTACGATGTCTCCCCGAACTGCCTGTCGGCAAGGAACATGTTCTCCAACCATTACACGCCCTGGACCGCGGAAAGCGTAAGCCTGCCGACGCATAAGGCCCTTAACGGGGTAGAGCAGGTGACCGCCGCCGTTACCGAGGCCGCGAAGAAAAAGCCCAACATCGAATTCTTTAAGCTCAAGACCGCGGAAGGCATCGAAATGGACGGCTGGATAGCGAAGCCCAAAGGGTTCGATTCGACAAAAAAATATCCTGTGCTGTTCTATGTCTATAGCGAGCCGGCGTCACAAACGGTGACGGACATCTACGGCGCCGGCGAAGACGAGCTCTATACCGGCGACCTCGCCGCCGACGGGTATGTCTATATCTCCATCGATAACCGCGGGACGCCCGGCCCCAAGGGAAGCGCCTGGCGCAAGAGCATCTATAAGCAGATTGGGCTGCTCAATATCCATGACCAGGCCATGGCCGCACGCGAAGTCCTCAAATGGCCCTGGGTAGACACCAGCCGCGTCGCCGTCTGGGGCTGGAGCGGCGGCGGCTCGGCCACGTTGCATTTGCTGTTCCAGTACCCGGAGATCTACAAGACCGGCATCGCCATTGCGGCCTCTGACAATGAGCTTAACTATGACAATATTTACCAGGAGCGGTACATGGGCGTTCCCGTGGACAGCGCCAGCCGCGCCGTCTTTATCAACGGATCACCGATAACCTATGCGAAGAACCTGCGCGGCAACCTGCTGTATATTCATGGAACGGGCGATGACAATGTGCATTACAAGAATGCCGAGGAGCTCATCAACGAGCTGGTCAGGTGGAACCGGCAATTTCAGCTCATGTTATATCCCATGCGTACCCATGCCATTTCCGAGGGAGAGGGGACGACGGCGCATTTGCATACGTTGTATACACAGTATTTGCGGGAGCATTGTCCGCCGGGGGGAAGGTAGGCGCCAGGTCAGGCCTGGAATTGGGACGCCGGCATCTTGGGCAGTAGGCGGACCTTAATTTTTCCCGGATGCCTTGCTGACAATGAAGATGATGATCAGGACGACCAGCACGACGGCTCCTATCCCTACCCAGACTCCGGCTTTAAAGATACCGCCGACTACGGCACAGGACTGGAAGGAGAGGAGGGCGATGAGGAGCAGGGCGTTGATCCATTTGGCAGGGGTAGACATATGTGGTTGATTTGTGGTGGGAGTGCAATTGTCGGGCCAGCGCATTTGGGTGATTTCGGCCTCCTTTGCTGAAGGAATCCGTGGTACATTCATGTTCAAATAAACCTTTATGGCCGCCAGTCCAAACCAGCTAAGAAGGCGCCTGTCAAGAAGAAGGCGCCTGTCAAGAAAGCCGCCGCCAAAAAGAAGGCGGCTGCCGCGCCCCCACCATTTATCGTTCAAGGGACCGGCGCGACCCAATTCACGCTCACCGTCTACCGCGGCGAAGCCATGGTCCTCCTGGCCATGAACTGGGCCGCAGGCCAGCAGCCGCCCGCCAACTTCGTAGGCTTCGCCATCGAATACATGTCCCCCGGCGAGACCCAATTTTTTCCCGTCAAGAACCGGCTCTCCTTCCTCGACAACAGCGGCAACGTCAACGCGAATATCCTCTCGTCCCGGCTCTCGCCCATCCAGAAATTCCGGTGGATCCACTTCCCCTTCCAGACCACTGCCGCCGGCGACTATACATACAGGGTGACGCCCGCTTTCATGGACACCACTGGTGTGCTGAGCTATGGCGACTTCCAGCAGGCCGCTATCAACCTGGGCGCCGATACCTATCCCGGTCAGCTTAACATCGCCTTTACCCGCGGCTTCATCGCCTCGCAGGCCTTCGTCGACGACTTCGGTACCAATGGCGGGGTAGGCACCCTGCTCCCGGAGAAAGCCGACGACGGGCTGGGCTTCCGCTCCACCGACCCCAATGAGGCCAAGGCCCTGGACTGGATGGGCTTCGAAGCCCGGCAGTCCATCCTCAACGCCCTGGACCAGGCCATCGCCGACACGACGGCAC
>JAMFRX010000424.1 GCA_026224995.1 Puia dinghuensis | reverse complement strand
GTTGGAAATACCAACCTCATTGTCATACCAGGCTACGATTTTCACCAGCTTGCCGATATTCCTGGTCATGCTGCCATCTACGATAGATGAATGCGTGTTGCCAAGGATATCGGACGAGACCAGGGCTTCCTCCGTGTACTCCATAATACCTTTAAGGGAATTTTCTGCGTACTGCTTCAATATCGCATTCACGTCAGCAGCGGATGCTTCTTTCTTCAGGTTGATCGAAAGGTCAACAAGAGATCCATCTATCACCGGGACACGGTAAGAATAGCCATCGAGCTTGCCCTTTAGGCTTGGCAGAACATCCCCGATGGCTTTGGCTGCACCGGTTGTCGTCGGGATGATATTATACAAGGCGGAGCGGGCGCGGCGCAGGTCGCGATGTGGCGCGTCCTGCAGGTTTTGATCGGCGGTAAAGGCATGAACGGTAACCATGTACCCGGATTCGACACCAAACTCTTTATCGAGTATATGCAAAACCGGGGCTATGCTTCCTGTAGTACACGAAGCGGTGGAATAGATCTGATCGCCCCCGATCAATTCATTGTTGACGCCGTGCACGATCGTTTTGACGCCACCACTGGCCGGTGCGGTAATCAGTACTTTCTTTGCCCCGGACCAGAGATGCGCCTCGGCTGCGCTTTTATTGGTAAACCTACCGGTCGACTCAACTACCGCGTCGACTTCCAGCTCCTTCCATGGCAATTTTTCAGGGTCTTTTTCGCTTAAGAGCTTTATCCGTTTCCCGTTTACCAACAGGCTATCGCCGTCGGTGGCTACCTGGCCGGGGAAGCGGCCATGAACGGTATCATATTTCAGCAGATGCGCAAGCGTATCGATATCCGTCAGATCATTGACAGCGACGACATCGAGATCTGTTTTATCCTGAAGGGCGCGGAGGGTCATTCGGCCGATACGGCCGAATCCATTGATTGCAATTTTCATGATGTATTATTTATGAAGGGTGTAGCACAAGCAGATCGCTCATTCCAGCGTCTTTAAGCGAGGTTCGGAACGAACGCCTGTAATCCGATGGCGTGGTCAGCAGGTGCCTTAAAAATGTTCGCCGCATGGAGACCAGGCCGCCAAGGCCACATTGCTCCGCAATTCTTTCGAGCGGAATATCGGTATCTTCCAGAAATTTGCGTGCGGTTTCAATCCTCAGCTTTTCTATAAATTTAGCAGGCGGCATTCCAGTCTGTTGATGAAAAACACGCGTAAAGTGTCGTGTGCTCATGTGCATATGGTCTGCTACCTGACTAATGTCCAGCTTTTCATGCAGATGCTCACTGAGCCAGGTTTGCGCTTTATGAGCAATATGTTCATGCGCATAAACCGGCAATAAATTGCCGAACTGTGCCTGGAACCCTGGCCTGCGAAGGTAAAAAACTATTTTTCTGGCTACACGAATGGCGACATCCTTGCCATGGTCCTGTTCAACCAGGGCGAGGGCGAGGTCGATCCCCGACGATACCCCGGCAGATGTATATACATGGCCGTCATTCGTAAATAATGGATTGGTGTCGACCCGCACTGCCGGGTAGCTTTCCCTCAGTTTTTCGGAGAGTTCCCAATGCGTGGTTGCTCTTCGCCCGTTTAAGATCCCGGCTTTCGCCAGGGCAAATGCCCCGCCGCAAACAGAGGCGATCCGTCGTGTATTGTGCTGATCTCTGGCGGATAACCAGGCAAAAAAATCGATAAGCGCCGGTTCCCTGGCCTCTCGAAAATCATTCCCCGCGATAATGAGCGTGTCAATGGGCGTTTTGATGTCCATTGCAGCATGCTGGCAAACGATGGTCATACCCGTTTCGGTATCAACTTTTTTATCGGCGGCTGCCGCAACAACAAGGACGTCATAGCCAGCATCGATCCCGCAGTCCAGGAGACATTTATTGGCATTAAAAAAAACGTCTGTAGGACCCGCAAAATCAAGCAGCATATTGCCGGTCATAGCGACAATTATAACTTGTTTCCTTTTCCGATGGCCAATGCCCTCATTCATGCCTCAAAGTTACTGATTGCTCATTTTGTCTCAAAGGACATAAATTATACAGTTTAGGACATCGCCGGCTCAGGGGCGCCGCCGAGCTGGCAGCTCCATTTTAACCCAGGTTAAAATCCTTTCCAATTATCTACCCCAATTTTGTGCTCCGGACACATCACAAAAAAAAACAAAATGAAATCAGCGTTCTTGACAGCGGTCATCCTTTTAACAGGCCTCACTTCTCTGTTCTCTCAATCAAAAACAAATAAAAAAATGGAAACTATCGTATTAGTACACGGCGCCTGGTCAGACGCCTCGGCATGGGATAACACGAGCCCCCTTTTGAAAGCCCAGGGTTATGACGTGATTGCCGTCAATCTTCCCGGTCACGGCAAAGACAATACCTCGTTTGCAGGCATTACCCTGGACTCCTATGTAGAGGCTGTCAAAAAAGCTATCGGCTCAAGGAATAACGTCATCCTCGTCGGGCACAGCATGGCCGGCCTGGTGATCAGTGAAGTGGCCGAACAGATCCCTGGTCAAATAAAGAAATTGATCTACCTCGCAGCCTTCCTTCCCAAGAATGGGGAAAGCCTCCTCTCCCTGGCCCAGACCGACGCAGACAGCCATATCGGCAAATACCTGCAGGTCGACAAAACCAATGGATCGGCTGCCATCGCCAAAGATGGCTTCATCGACGTCTTCGCCGCAGACGCATCACAGCCCGTTCAGGATTACCTGAAGGCCAATTTCAAACCCGATCCCCTGGCGCCTCTTGCCACACCCGTGGTGCTTACCGATGCCAACTTCGGAAAAATAGAAAAAGTATATATCCACACGATCAACGATCACGCCGTTAGCTACCAACTGCAACAAAGAATGGTCAACGGCTCCAATGTAACCAGAGTCTATGCGCTGCCCTCCAGCCACACTCCGTTCCTATCCATGCCGGCCGTGCTGGCAGCGATCTTGCTCCAGGAAGCAAAATAACCCAACCATGGCCATTAAAAGCAAAACTCACCTGGCGGTGAGTTTTGCCTATTTTTACAGCATGAACGAACTTCGGGAATTACACCGCATTCTCAGATCTGTCATTGGCATGAGCCAGGAAGCGGTCGACCTGTCCACCCCGTACTGGTTGCAAAAAACCTACAAAAAAGGAGAATATTACAATGAATACAAAAACATCTGCAAACACCTGGGTTTCGTGCTGGACGGCGTTTTCAGGATATACCGGGCAAGCCCCGAATCCGGCGAAGAGAAGAACATGATGTTCTTTACCAACAATCAATTCATTGCTTCCTACAAAAGTTTCCTCACACAAACGGAATGCATGTACTTTACGGAGTCGATGGTCAACTCAACGATCTTATATATCCACATCGACCATCTGAACCGGCTCTACCACCAATCACACGAATGGGAACACTTTGGCCGGGTCCTGGCCGAATCCGCGCTCAATGCTGTCATGACCGCCACGGAAGGTTTTCTATTCCACACCCCCGAAGAACGCTATCTCCAGCTGATCGAAAAACATCCCGATATCTTCCATTCTATCCCTCTCTACCACATCGCCTCCTACCTCGGCATCCAGGGCGCTTCCCTTAGCCGCATCCGAAAACGCATGCTTACAAAATAAACTTAGCGCTCAAATTTTTGTCGGCGCCGCCCCAAATCGCTTTTTAAAGGCAAAGGAAAAATGCGAGAGGTCCTCAAAACCCAGATCCAGGTAAATATCGGACGCCGCCCTGCCTTTTTCCTTGATAAGATAATACGCCTCCTGCAGCCTTCGCTGCTGCAGCCAGCGGCTCGGTGTCAGCTGGTACAGCTTTTCAAAATCCCGCTTAAAGGTGGCCAGACTCCTGCCGGTGAGATAGGCAAACCGGCTGAGGTCCACATTGAAATGGAAATTCATGTTCATAAAAGCTTCGAGGTCTATCTTCCCCGGCTCGCTGAAATCGAATAAGATGTCTTTCATCTCGGGGTTTACTTTCAACAAGAGCAGGACCGCCTCTTTCAATTTCAAATTGATCAGCCCGGCATCGTCTTCCTCATTGAGCTGGACGTAAGGCAACAGGGAATCGAAATAGCTTTTATACAAAGGATCAGGCTTCAGGTCGATCACCATGTTGCCGGTGATATGTCTTTCGGCCTTATAGCCCGTTTCCATGCTCAAGTTCCGTAAAAAGGGCTGATCCAGGAGGACGGAATACGACTTGAACACCCCTCCTTCCGGCGGCAGCTTGTTAAACTTCACCAGCTGATTGCGCCTGCCGAATCTAAAAGCGCCGGCGTTGAGAACATGATCCCTGGTACCATCGTTCATGATCATCGTCCCCGACACCTGGTAGCTAAAAGCATGGTCGGGTATGAACTGCTCTCCTCCCCTGCTACGGGCAGTGTAGCAGGAATAAGCTATGGAGGGGCGCATTTTATTAAGTTGTGGCATTTTGTGTATGATCTGCCGCTTCATCGGCATCGGTCGAAATGCTTACAGGCAGCCATTTTTCCATTTCCTCGCTTCCCGCAGCATGGGCCTGCTTTATCCTGGCTATGGCATCGCTGCCCAGTACCAGATGTACCGGCGGTTCCGGGCTATCCACCAGGCCGATGATCGCTTTTGCGGCTTTACCGGGATCACCCGGCGCGATAAAGTTACTGCTTTTAAACAGCTCCTGCCGTACGCCAACGGTCTTTTGATACCCTTCGATCTCGGGTGCGGTGGTCATGGAGGCAAAGGCGCCGGTGCGGAAACCGCCCGGCTCGACGCTCGTCACCCATATGCCCAGCGGCCTAACCTCCTTAGCCAGCGCCTCGCTAAAACCACCCAAGCCAAATTTCGCTGCCTGGTAGATGGTCAGGCCGGGGTTGCCTACCCTGCCGCCTATCGAGCTGATCTGTATTATCCTGCCTGAACCCTGCCGGCGCATGTAGGGCAATACGACACGTGTTATTTCTATCGGTGCGAACAAATTGGTCTCCAGCTGGCTGCGCACCTGCTCGTCACTATACGCCTCGGCTGCGCCTATGATGCCAAAACCGGCGTTATTGACCAGCACATCTCTCCGGCCGAATTTTTGGATCGTCATCTCCACTGCGGAAACGATCTGGTCCTTTTCGGTGACATTCAATCTCAGAGGATAAGCACTATCGGGGTATTTTGCTGCAAGATCATTTAACTGCCCGGGGTCCCGGGCCGTCGCGGCCACCCGGTCGCCAGCGGCCAATACGGCTTCCGTCAGACTCTTTCCAAGCCCGCGGGAACTGCCCGTTATGAACCAGACTTTTGACATAAGCTAAAACCTTTGATCAAAGGTAGGCTCAATTTGCCGTGACAGCTTTGCTGAAAGGCTCAAGCTGCTTTGTTGAAACGTTCATCAGCTGCATTTTCCTGAAAACCGCCGTATGCAAGAACAAGATGGTCGCCGGGGCAAACGCGGGGAACCATACGAACGGGAACATGACCATCTCCATATCTCCAAGAACACCGCTGATCACCGATCTATAGGCATTCACGCCAGCAATAACAAGCAGCGTGACGACGTCAAGAATTCCAAATATGTTCCAGATAATGGCGGCCGTTCTGCTCCCGGGACTTCTTTTTGCAACCATCCTGGCTACGGGTATAGCGAAGATCGCCGTAAGAATATCCCCCATGCCTGCTGAAATAGAGAATCCGAGCGGCTGCAAATGATAGAGGTAGAGGAGAAGGAAGAAGAAGCCGAGCAGCCGGAATACATGCAGCCTGATCAAGGACTCCAATGTAATGGCCTTAAGCAGTCTTTTAAATAAGCCTGTGTTGCCGATAACCACAAACAGAAGGATGCTCAATGGCACGGAAGTAAAAACGAATACCTTAGGTGGCACCGACGCGTTATAAAAAACACCTTTCAAAGACAATGCCGACACATACGCGAGGTAAAGGATATAAAAGCCAAAGACACCGAACTGTATCTTTCTAGCACTGTCCGAACCCATCCCGGCATTGAGCGCCGCCTGTTTTGCCGGGTTTGCGATGAAAGCAATTGAGTAGAGAAACCCTGCGATAAACAGGACTATAGCCCATAAAGGCATGTTTGAAATGTAGCTTGCCATTTGATTTGTTGATTAAATTGATAGGACAAAGGAAAAACAAATCTCCTGGCTTGCGCTTAGCATATGGCAAGAAATGGGCGGGGCTATTTTTTTATGAAATCCTTTCGGATCCTGCTTAAGGAAGTATCGGTTATACCCAGATAGGAAGCAATGTGTTTCAAAGGCGCATTCTGAAGAACCTCCTGGTTCGAATCTATAAGCGCGCTATAACGCTGTTCTGCCGTTTCCTGCAGCATGGACAACATTCTTTGCTTCAGTATGCCGTACTGATTAATGATGTTCAGCCGTCCGAACTCACGAAACTCCGGCATTTCGTGAAAGCTTGCCTGCATGTCCTTGTAGCTGATATACCAGGTTTCGCAATCGGTGATCGCCTGGATGTATTCTTTCGAAGGTACCCTTTTAAAGAAGGATAGTAGATCGCTCGGAAACATTGCCCTTGAATAAAAGGCTGTTGTCACATCTCTGCCTTCAAGATCATATATAAATGACCGCATGAGCCCTTCCACGATGAAATGAGACTCGTTGCAAACGACGCCTTCTTTCAATAAATATTCATTCCTGCCGATTTTCCTCGGCTCGAATTTCTCCACCAGCTGTTCGGCTTTGCCGCCGCTCATCGGCAATACATGTTGAACAAATTGAATTAAGCTATCCTTATTCATCTGTGCCATCGGTTTTTATATTGACCTGTTACCGGGGGGACCAGGTCCCCATGAGCTTCGCATAGGTGATATAGAGAACGCAAAGAATGACGACGAGAAAAAACCAGCTAGTGCGTTTCGCGCCCTGCGTCGCATCCTCGCTCGTACGGATAGCATAGAATATCCATGCAAACAACGCCGACACCAGGATGCCGCTAATACCCACTATGACCTTATTTGTCACCGTATATACACAGATCATCAGCCCAAAGGCAAGGATGAACAGGACGGGCCCATATTTTCGGTAAAGCGGTTCTTTAAATTGCTGCATTCGGGTGATAGCACCGGAGGAGTTTATGCTCCGGCCGGCAGGCAATGTATAAAATATTATCGGGTTGCGGTACTTTACAACACAAAAGTGCGCCGGGTGGATTCGAACCACCTCCACCGCTAAGCATCGCGGCATTCTATCCATTAAACTACGGGCGCGCAAAAGCCGCCGGGCAGTAAGGACACAATTAATAAGGTTGAAAAGGAAAAAGCGTTGTAGGTTTAAAAAAACGGCAAAGGACTAGTAGCGTGGTTGGGCCGTCACTACAAATATAGGGAGAATATCAATTATTTAATAATTCTACACATTTTTTTATTATTGAAATTCGGGATGGATATACTGCAGCCGGGCCGAAGGCTGGTGGGTGCTGTCCAGGTTGCTGCACACCAGCGTCATGCGCACCGGGTATGCGGGCAGAGGTCCCCAATAAACGGTATCGATATATCCCCATCTGCCGATATACACCAGGTCATAGCCATCATCCTTAAGCGTTTGCCTGATGACAGCTCCTGTTGTATCATAAAAGACGGGGAAGTTTCGGTGTTGGCCATACAATGCCCGATAGTTGCTGTCATCCAGCAAAACCTGCCAGTTGGTGCCACTGGTCGACGCCATTGCCAGCAGCTTGTTATCCAGGATCGCTCTTACATACAACCCCTGTTCCTTTCTGATCTGTTCGGAAGTCTCGCCTAAATTGGCATAAGTATGCGCATCATGCGTTTTCTCCTGGATGCGGGAAGGCAGATCCATGTAGGTGAATATTTGGGCGCGTTTTATAATAGGCCCGGTGCCCGGCTTATAGGATACCTGACCGGAATGGCCGCAGGAGGATAGGAATACCAGCGCAATTGGGAGAAAGCAAATGAATTTCATAGATTAGTTTGTAAGCCAAAGTAATAAAAAAGAAGGGATTCCCGATGAATGTCTACAGAAATGCTGAGATGGTCTACACCCCCATTGCTGGCCGGCCGGCAATCGATAGATTTACGGCCTCAAATGAAAGTCTCGCTGAAATCAAAACATATCACCATCGCGCTCCACGTCATGATCTGGGGCATGCTCCTGCTGCTGCCCTATTTCGTCTCCAGCGCCCATAACGGGTACAAGGTCGGCAACCTACCCTGGGCCTATTTTACCTTTTCCGATCTCATCCACATCGCCGTCTTCTATACCAACGCCTTCTACCTGATACCGAAATTCCTGAACCGGCGACGCTGGTGGACATACCTGCTGTGCGGCTTCCTGCTCATCCTTGCCTCGGTGGAGATCAAGATGCTCGTGCAGACGATCTTTTTTTCGGAATCCAAAAAAGAGTTCACCACCTACCGGTTCACCATCCTGCCCTCCATAGGCATGTTCGTCATCAGCAGCATCTACCGCGTCATCCTGGACCGGATCAGGTTCGAACGGGAACAGAAGGAGCGGCAGGCCTCGGAGCTGGCGACGGAGCTCAAGTTCCTCCGCTCGCAGATCAGCCCGCACTTCCTCTTCAACGTGCTGACCAACCTGGTATCGCTTGCCAGGAAAAGGAGCGACCAGCTGGAGCCTTCGCTCATCATGCTGTCGGACCTCATGCGTTATATGCTCTACGACACCCAGGGGAAGAAAGTGGAGCTGGGCACGGAGATCGAATACCTCAACAGCTATGTGGAGCTCCAAAAGCTGCGCTTCGGCAACGATGTGGAGATCACCAACAACATCGAGGTAGACGAAAAGGACCGGACCCACCTGATCGAGCCGATGCTGCTGATCCCTTTCGTGGAGAATGCCTTCAAGCACGGGGTAGGCTTCACCGACAAGCCCCGGATCGACATCCGCCTGTCCGTAGACCAGGGAAATATGCGCTTCGAAGTGCAGAATACCTTCGACAGGACATTCGCAGGCGGCAAGGAGGAGAGCAGCGGACTGGGGCTCAACAATGTCGTATCCCGGCTCAACCTGCTTTACGAAGGGCACTATACCCTTTCCATCCGGGAGCTGGACAACCTGTTCTACATTACCTTAACTTTGAACCTGGTATGATGCGCTGTATGGTCATTGACGACGAACTGCTGGTTCGTGAACTGCTGGAAGACAATATCCGGCAGATCCCTTTTTTGCAATGGGTGAAGAGCTGTAAGAATGCCCTGGAGGCCATGGAAGCCTTGCAGACCACGCCCGTCGACCTGCTGTTCCTGGATATCCAGATGCCCCGGGTCAACGGCCTTCAGTTCCTGCAGGCCCTGGCCGACCCGCCCCTGGTGATCCTGGTAACGGCCTATGAGCAATATGCGCTGGAAGGATTTAACCTCCGCGTGGTCGACTACCTGCTGAAACCCTTTGCCTTCGATCGCTTCCTCAAAGCCTGCAACCGGGCCGACGAGCTGTTCCGGCTGCGGCAGAATGATAAGGCGCCCGCCGAGCTGCAGGACTTCTTCGTCAACGTGGAGTATGCCCTCGTGAAAGTCATCGTGAACGACATCCTGTATATCGAAGGCGTCAAAGACTATATCAAGATCTACCTGTCTTCCTCCGCCCGGCCCGTGCTGACAAGGATGACCCTCAAAGCCATGGAGGAGAAGCTGCCGCCGCCTGCTTTCATCCGCACGCACAAATCCTATTTGGTGTCGGTGCGGAAGATCACCGCCATCCGGCGCGACATGGTTTGCATCGGCCAGCAGGAGATCCCCGTAAGCGGGTCTTACAAGACCAATGTCAACCGGGTCACGCTCTGAAAAATTCTATTGGTAGATGAGGCTGTTGATCCGTTTGTACAGATCGGCGAACTCAAAAGGCTTAGTCATGTAGTCGTTCATCCCCGCTTCGAGACAACGCAGCTGTTCGTCCACCAGGGCGGTCGCCGTCATTGCAATAATGGGGATGGACATCCGAAGCTCCTGGCGGATGTATCGGGTCGCCGCATAGCCGTCCATCACCGGCATCTGCAGGTCCATGATGACCAGGTCATAGCTTTCCCCCTGCCGGAGACAGTCGACGGCTTCTTCCCCGTTGACGGCCAGCCGCACCTCTCCCCCGCCCTTTCGCGGGGAGAGGTTAGAGTCCGAACGAAGCGAGAGCTCCGGGTGAGGTGGTGCTCGGACGATGCGGAGCACCGATCCGAGTGCGCCCCTCAAGGTGACGACCCTACCCGAAATTCTGCAGCGACG
>JAMFRX010000008.1 GCA_026224995.1 Puia dinghuensis | reverse complement strand
GTGTCTATGGACGCCACCCCGTTGGAATAATCATAAGTCGTTTCGCGGGTCAACAGGTTTCCGGAATAGACATATCCCTCGGTGGTTGTGTCGCTGGTATTGTTGAACTGAAACGTGCTGTCTATGAAGGCGTTGCTACCGATATAAGCGATCTCATGGATCGCCAGCTGGCCATTCTCGTAAGTGTCAAAGGCGTAGCTCTTGCTGGAATAAGCGTATGCGAACTTCAGCGCGGGTGATGCTACGCTGGTGATCCGGTTGTCGTCATCGTAGGAGACAGTGAAGCTGTCGGTCTGATGCGAACCGCCGATCTGATCGTCTTCGATGTACATTTTAAGTTTATTCGGGTCCGCGGAGGAATTGCCGCCGCTGTTCTTTTTACAAGATACAAGCAGGCATAAGGCGGCAGCGAAAAAGGTCAGGTGTTTGATAGGCATAGCATTTGGGTTTAGGAGGTTAGGCGGCTAAAATACATAATGGTTTGGCAATATCAAAATTATCTCGTCCAGTTACGGTCATACAGTATGTCTCCGCTATCCATATCGATACGGCAGTAGCGGTAGTCATGTTTAAGCCCTTCGGCTATGATCTTCTTTTTCTTAGCATTCACGCCTTTTGTTTCGGTGGCTTCCATAATGGCATATATGGCCGCCACGCCGAGATCGGCCGGCAGGTTATTAGTGCTCCCATTGTGCGGGTCGCTTATGGGGTAGTCGACTCCGGCTAGCAGGGCGTGCATATCAGGTAAGGACCAGGGTACGAAAAAGTAAAACCCGGTATCCTGCCGATAGAATCTCAGATAGCGATCATGTGCTATTTTAATATACAGATCGTTCCCGTCACATACACCCCAGGCCTCGTTGAGATCTGCGCTGTCCTTTTCGTTCGATCGGATCTGGTATACGCTATCACCTTTCGCCGATCGCATTTCCACCTTCTCGGGAATGACATTCGCCGCCCTTAAATCTTCGAACGTTTCCCATCGCCCGGCGATCGGGCTACCGTTCAGGTTGAAAACAGCATAGTGTGGCCAAAGAGTCCGGGTATTCGTGTTAATTTCGGCAAAGGTGAAATCCCTCCCTTGCTTATCGATGATGTATGAGCTGGTATCCTTTAACTCCGGGTTCAGGAACTTGTTGTGCCTTAATCTCATTCCCCTGGCCTTCATGAAGGAAATGCTCGCCCTCTCCAGCAACAATTCGAGTGCATTTTCCACAGACCCCTGGAAGGATTGCCCCCAACGGACCTGCGCTTTCCGAATAGTAAAGATCTTCCGGTAACGGTCGTCGCCGGTCTTATAATAAACATCAGCGGTAAAAAGGATATAGTTACGCATATTATAAGACCAGGTGTCCCCCGCCTTAGCCATTCGGATGCCGAAACTACGACGCGTCTTGAGTACAGGCGCGAGCCTGGAATACAGGTTGGGTATATCAAGCTCCCGAAGATTGATCACCAGGGATACGCTGCCCCGTTTGATCCTGTTTTGTGGGTCTTCCAGGCATTGCCTGATCGCAATGGCGGCGGCGGTATCGAAACCGATGGTCATCGGCGGATAAAGGCCGTCTTCGAAGGTGAAAAATCTGCCGGTATCCAGTCGATTATCAAGCACCACTATACTGCCGAATGGCGTAGAGTCGATCGCAAGCTTTTGCTGCAGCTTTGGCCGGAGCCGCTGGGGTCCATTGGTCCTTTCAACTGTTTGCGCATGGGTGCGCACAGTCGAGGCAATTAGAAGCATCCACAGGAAACTCATATTAACACGGCAAAAAGCTGACACACATATTTTTTTGAAGTTACTAATAATCGATATCCCCGCTGTCCATATCCACGAAGCGCCAACGCATATCACGGTCATACCCGCATTGCCCACATTCCACCTTCGGACAGCGATAGCCTTATTCTTTTTGGCTTGAACAACCGTACCCACCGCTGTCCCTACCGCCAAAACCGCTGCGCCTGCAAGCAAATTTCCGGTGTTCGCTGGGATGGAGTTATCTCCTTCCCAAGGCGTCATTTGCATAGCGGACAAGATAGCTAATGCAGCAGCGTCGCCAATAAAGAAAACGGGCCAGGGCCATTTCCTGTCCAACTTAGCTTGCTTGGAAGTGATACAGCCTGGGAAAATCAATAGACATATAAACCAAAGTGGTTTAGTAAATATTCGGTTAATCATTGCCTTGTTCCCCACTCTCCCTATCCAGTATATAATTTATCATTCCCTTGTTACTCTTGAAGTCCTTCTCCGCATAATGTTTGCCATAACTATCGTTGATATACCTTCGTAAAGAGAAAGCGAGCGTTGGATTAAATCTATTTCCAGGCATCATTTTTATTTCCTTTCCTTTTACAAGACAAGTCCAATTTCCATCAATTGCAGTACCGCCAATATCAGTTGTCCAGGTCTCTTCATAACAAATTCTTACATTTTTTCTTTCCCCTATTATGCGCCAGGTAACACCATGGACAATTATATATTCTGCGGAATCCTTTCCATCAGGCATTTCAACTTTTATGTAATCGATATCTGGCAATTTGACAGTAATTATGTCGGTTGCGAGCGTTTTATTGAAAGGAAGAATTGAAACACCATTCAGCTGGCTGCCGGCCTCATTGCAATCAAATATTCTAATATATCCAAATAAAGTATCATTATTTATCGTGAGAATATAGCCTCTTCTCACTGGCGCAGCCATATAGCCGAATGTGCGCTCTGACTTCCAATTGGGCCATTTTTTTTCCAATTCAGATGGTGGTGGGTAACAACCATGCAGAATGAAAATAAGTGGCAGGGCAATCAGGGACCATTTTATTAATCTGTTTGTACTCATGGAATGTAGGGGTATTGCAATTCGCTTCCGCCAACTAATTTATTCATCTTATTCCATGGGTGCAACCGTTCATATCTACTTTCCCACCTTTTAATTCACTTATAATTCTCTATTAATCCTACTTTAATTTTCGGCAGTCCACCCCCGGTAGCCGATCTGCGTTTTTCCACATTCAACGCAGAACCCTATTTTTGCAGCCTAACTGACCGCACATGCACCCCTTGTTCAGCTTTGATTCCCTGGTCAGTCTTCTCACGCTAATCGTGCTGGAGATCGTGCTGGGGATCGACAATGTTATTTTCGTATCGATCCTCATCGGTCGGCTGGCGGCTGCCCGGCAGCTGGAGGCACGGCGGATCTGGATGGTAGCCGGTATCCTGATCCGCAGCGGGCTGCTCCTGGGACTGGGCTGGCTGGTGACCAGCGGCAACCGGGAAGTGTTCCAGATCGCCGGCCGCGGGTTCTCTATCCGCAACCTGATCATGCTGGCCGGCGGGCTGTTCCTGCTGTACAAGACTGTGCGGGAGATCCATGAGAAGCTGGAAGGAGACCCCCAGGAAGGAGGACCCGGAAGCGGCGGGTCCGGCTCCTCCTTCGGAGCTATCGTAACCCAGCTGGTGCTGGTGGATACGGTCTTCTCCTTCGACAGCATCGTCACGGCCATTGGGCTGGCGCAGCAGATCGCGGTCATGATCACGGCCGTTGTCCTGGCGATGTTCATCATGTTCTTCTTTTCGAAAAAGATCGCCGATTTCATCAACCGCCGGCCTACGGTGAAGATCCTGGCCCTTTCGTTCCTGCTGATGATAGGGTTCAGCCTTTTCTTCGAGGGGCTGGAACCGATCCACCATACCCATATAGATAAGGGATATATCTATTTCTCGATGGCCTTCGCCTTTGGGGTAGAATTGCTGAATACGCGGCTGCGGAAGAAATCGGGAAAATAATTATATTAGGGTACCAATTTTACCCACATGCCCACCACCGACGCACGCATCGACGCCTACATCGCCAGACAAGCCGATTTTGCCAAACCCATCCTCACGCATCTGCGGAAGCTCGTGCACAAAGGCTGCCCGGGAGTCGTCGAAACAGTAAAATGGGGCATGCCTTTTTTTGAGCATGCCGGCGGCATGCTTGGCAACATGGCCGGCTTCAAACAGCACTGCTCTTTCGGATTTTGGAATGCTTCACTGTTGAAAGACCCTGAAGGCATCCTGCATTTAAAAGACAAGAACAGCATGGGCCATTTCGACCGGCTGACCTCGCTTAAGGACCTGCCTGCCGATAAGATCATGGTGGCTTATATAAAGGAAGCGGCCTTGCTGAATGAACAAGGGGTGAAAAAGCCCGCCCCGGCGAAGAAGGGATCCAAGCCGGCATTGCCCGAACCTCCCGCCCTGACGGCAGCATTGAAGAAGAACAAAAAGGCCAGGACCGCCTTCGAAGGCTTCCCCCCTTCCCATCGAAGGGAATACATTGAATGGATCACGGAAGCCAAAACAGACGCGACCCGGGATAAGCGAATCGCAACGACAATAGAATGGCTGGAAGAAGGGAAGGACAGGAACTGGAAGTACAGGAAATAATATTCTGAATGCAGAAATCCCCTTATTTTTACGGCGCAAGCCACTAAGTCCACGCGGTAAACAGGTTGGTCATGCAATCTGTTTCCGCCTGGCACAAGTCTCTCCCGCTTTTCTTTTACCTTGATACTTTATTCAGAGCTTTTAATTATTTGATGCAAAGCAGTGTTGCGGCCACTACGCCGGCGGTTTCCGTGCGCAGCCTGTTGCGGCCCAGGCTCACGGGAACGAACCCTGCTTCCAGCGCGGCTTCCACTTCTTTCGGGGAAAAGTCGCCTTCAGGTCCGATGAGAATGAGAGCGGGAATTGCCCCATTGACAGCCGAAGATCCGGGAGCCGGTTCGCTGGCTGCGGGCTGATCCCCGGACAAGGCGGCCAGGCTGTCCGTCGCGCGCGGCGCTTCCAGACAATGAGCTATATAGCGTTGCCCGCCGGTAGATTGTCGCATTAGCTGTGGAAGGGGCATCGGCTCGGCAAGGACCGGCAGCCAGGCCTGCTGGGACTGGAGCATGGCGCTGACCAGGATATTCTGCAGACGGTCCTGGCGGGTGGCGGCCCTTTCGGTCCGCTCGCAAAGGAGGGGAATGATGCCGGTCACGCCGATCTCGGTCGCCTTTTCCAGGAACCATTCGAAACGGGAGGCATTCTTGAGCGGGGAAATGGCGATCGTCACATTTGCCGGATGCGGCGGCTCGGTAGCTGTGCTGCGTACTGCGACCCTGCACCTTTTCTTATGGTCATCGACGATGGCCGCTTCCAGCAGCTGGCCACGCCCGTCGGTGAGCCGCAACAGCTCGCCTGGCTTCATCCGTAGCACCTGGATGATGTGGCGGGAATTGTCCTCGTCCAGCTCCAGCTCCGGCTGGTCGGCATTGTAAGAAGCGATATAAAAGAAAGGGAGCGCCATAACATTAGAATGGCGTCTCGTCGTCATCCATGGGCACGTCCTTCATCCGGCTGCCTGCCTGGATATAAAGCCGGGCTCCGCCGCCGCTACCTTCATTATCCTGAACAGGCTTCCAGTTACCGCCGGAAGGCATGCCGATCCCGCCGAAGTCGTCTTCGCCATATTCGGTGAATTTCTGAATGTGCAGAAGGGCCCGAAGCTTTATGGTGTCGAGAGAGCCGTTACGATGCTTGGCGATCTTTACGTGCGTCTCCCCCTTATTGCTTTCGCCCATTTCGTTGGCGGTAATACCATAGTATTCAGGGCGATAGAGGAACATTACCATGTCTGCATCCTGCTCGATGGCGCCCGATTCACGCAGGTCACTGAGCTGAGGGATCTTCTCGCCTTCTTTACGGGATTCTACGGCACGGCTTAGCTGGGAGAGCGCGATAATGGGAACCTGTATCTCCTTGGCTAGCCCCTTGAGGTCGCGGGAGATGCGGCTGATCTCCTGTTCACGGTTGCCGTTTTTGTTGTCGCCGGCCCCGCTCATCAGCTGCAGATAGTCGATGATGATGAAGCCGACATTGTGCTTGTTCTTGAGCCGGCGGCATTTGGCGCGCAGCTCAAAGATATTCAAGGCAGGGGTATCGTCGATAAAGATGGGAGCTTTGGCCAGCCTGTCGATCCCCTTTTTGTACAATTGCCTCATTTCGTGCTCTTCCAGGCGTCCCCGGGCAATTTTTTCCATCAGGATCTCCGATTCCGCGCTTAAGATACGCTGGACCAGCTGAGCGGAGCTCATTTCCAGGCTGAAAAAAGCAACCGATGTAGGCTTAATCGGATCGAGGGCCGCATTGCGGGCCAGGTTGAGCGCGAAAGCCGTTTTACCTACCGCCGGCCGCGCAGCCAGGATGATAAGGTCGGTAGGCTGCCAGCCGTAGGTGATCTTATCGAGAGAAGGAAATCCGCTCGGTACCCCGGTGATCTGGTCCTGCTTGTGGCGCAGGTCTTCGATGCGCTGGATCGTCTTGACCAGCACCGTGTCGATGCTGTCGAAATTCTTGCGAAGGTGGTTATTGGTGATCTCGAAGAGCTTGGTTTCGGCATCATCGAGCAGATCGAAGACGTCCGTGCTATCCTCATAAGCATCGCCGATGATCTCTCCGCTGATACGGATCAGCTCCCGCTGGATGAACTTCTGGAGGATGATCCGGGAGTGCGTCTCGATGTTTGCGGAGGAAACTACGGAATTGGTGAGCTTGGTGACATAGTAGGCGCCGCCTACGATGTCCAGCTCCTGCCGCATCTTGAGCTCTTCCACCACGGTGAAGATGTCGATAGGCTGGCTTTTTTGCGCCAGGCCCTGCATGCTGCGATAGATGCGCTGATGGCCCTCGAGATAGAAACATTCCGGTTTTAGGATTTCCACTACTGTATCGAAAGCGCTCTTTTCCAACATGATAGCGCCTAAAACGGCCTCTTCCAGCTCTTTTGCCTGAGGAGGTACCTTGCCATACACCATGGTGCTCAGGTCCACAGGAGGCTTGCGCCTCATCTTGCTGCGGTCCTTGTTCAAATTTAGGTTAGTGAGATCCATACAAACCGTCCGGAATAATATTTTATAAAAATGGGTTCCATTAAGAAATTGTTACGCCAACATGAACTGAATGTTACCCGTTTTGAGTCAGGAGGGCGAATATAGAACTCCTCATCTCGTAGAAAGCATTTTTTCTTTTTGTTTCTTTTTCCTACAGAAATTCACCCTGTTTTCCACAGGTTTTGGGGGTTTACGCACAGTAAATGCTGAGGTATCCACAATTTAATAAAGTTTTCCCGCCTTCAACCGTTAAAATTCACACCCTCTGTGCACAAGTATTTACTGGGCAAAATTTTGCCAGAATGGCGAAACCACAGAATGCGGTTTCGCGTGTTTTAGAGGACCGGCAGGACTTGGTCCTGCCGGTCAAACTGAGGTTGGACGTGGGTTAGCGGAGCCGGACAACATGTCCCGCAGGGCTGAGATCAAGCCTGTCAGGGCTTATTAGGTTTTTTGTCGTCGTCTTTTTTGGGTGGTGGTGGCGGATTATGCTGTGGTGGCGCAGGTTTGGGAGTATTTCCTACCGGTTTCGGCTGGTTGTTATTGACGTCTGGTGTCAGCGGACGTCTGACCAGCGGCTGCCGGTTTGGAACAGTCGGCTGGGCAATGGCTGGCTGCGCGGGAGTAGCTGTCTGGCCAGCGGGCCGGGAATTATTCACCGGGCGGTTGCCGGGATTGTTGGTCGGGTTCGTGGAGAAACCGGGAGTTGTCCTGGTAGCCGGCGGCATATTGTTTACCGGCGGATTGCCTGCAGGCCTGGTGAATGCCGGAGGGGTATTATTCGCCGCAGGTGGGTTGTTCGCCGCAGGTGGGTTGTTCGCCGGCCTGTTGCTTACCGGAGGGGTATTGTTTGTTCCAGGCGGGTTGTTCGCCGGCCTGTTATTTACCGGGGGATTGTTCCCGTAGCTGGTCCTGTTGACGGGCCGCGCATTGTCAAGCGACTGCACGTGTGCCGGGGCAAAGGCTGGTCGCCCGCCATTCCCGTTATTGACGCCGGGACGCGTAGCTCCCGCAGGCGGTGTGTTCACATGCGGGCGGTACAGCGTAATGCTACCTGCATCTCCCGATCTTCCGGGCGCACGGCTTTCCCGGATAGCCACCGGCCGCAGGGGAGCGCCGGTGAACCTGCCGACTTCATTGGGATCGGGACCGGCGCCAAAACGGCCATTCCGGGGACGATTGCTTCCTGGAGAATTGTTGATCACCGTGGTGTTGTTGACGATCGTAGTCCGGTTGATGATGGTCACATTGCTGGTCTCCCGTACATAATAGTTATTGACATGGGGACTGGCGACATAGGCATGAGGGACGAAGCACCAGTAGTGCGCCGGGGGGTTGTAGTTGTCGCCGTAGCCTCCGCCGTTATTGTCGCCGCTGTAGCCTCCGCCAAAGCTGCCGTCGGGGCCCAGGGGCGCCCAGCCATAGTATTCATCGCTGTTGCGCCAGCTCACCCATGCGGGCGCCCATTCATTGCCTGGGAGCCACATCCAGCCATAGCCGTCCTTAAAGAACCAACGGCCATAGTGGAAAGCTGCCCATCCCCATGCATAGTCGGAGTCCCAGGTCCACCCTTCGTCGGTATAAACCCAATGACCATCCGTAGAATAAGGCTTGAAATCGGTCGAGACCTCCGGCATCCAGACATAGCCATAGTCGGGATCGTTGACCCACTGGCCATAGGGGCTCAGCTGATCATAAAAGGTTTGATAGGTGGCATCTTCGGACGCGGCCGGTTGTGATTCGGCTGGCGGGGGAGCCGCCGGGGGCGGACTTTGAACGACGTAGACAGGGCCGCATGCGGTAAACCCTATGGCCAGGGTGGCCAACAGGACCAGGTGTTTGTTCATACATTAGCGTTTTTAGTTAGGTATAGCAGGCACGAAAATAAGCATTGACGCCAAGCAATACTTACGGAAAACGAAATTCCTGCCCGAATATTTCGGTGGAATGGTCCCTGTGGACAACCCTTAAG
>JAMFRX010000423.1 GCA_026224995.1 Puia dinghuensis | reverse complement strand
TCCTGAGAATGCCTATCGCAATGGAACGATGTATTCCAGCTATACCGCCGCTTCTTTTTCCCGGATCGCCGCCCTTGCCGACAGCTTTCAGATCAACCTCGCCGGCGCCATGAGCTGGTCGTTTGAATTCGAAGGCCAGAAATGGTTCGACGGATTCCGGGATCTGGCCACCAATGGCGTCGACAAGCCCGTGCTCGATGTGTTCCGCATGTATGGGCTTATGCGGGGAAACCTCATCCCTGCCGGCAATGCTTATGTGTCGGCAGACAAACATGCCGTATATGTAATGATCTGGAATTATGCGGACGACGACCTCCCGGGCGACCCACCCACCGGGACCCGCATCGCCCTAACCCATATCCCCGTCGGAAAAGTAAAGCTTACGCAATATCGCATCGACGATAGCCACAGCAATGCCTATGAGGCCTGGAAGAAAATGGGCTCGCCACAGTCGCCAACCGCCGCCCAGACAAAGGAGCTCGAACAGGCCGGCCAGCTACAGCAGCTCGGCAAGACCACATCGTTGGCCGTCAACGCCGGCGAGCTGGTCATCCCCGTGAGCCTGCCCCGACAGGCCGTGTCTTTGTTAAAGCTGGAATTTTAAAGTAACTTGAATATCAAAAATATGAAAGTATCGCTTATCGGAGCCACCGGCTTCGTTGGAACGGCCCTCCTGAAAGAATTGACCGACCGTGGACATACGGTCGTCGCCATCGCCCGTAACCCCGAGAGCTTAAAGGATAAGAGTCCGCTCATCCATCCGGCAGCAGGGGATGTTCAGGATGCAAAGCAGGTTGCAGCATTGGTAAAAGGGAGCGACGCCGTCATCAGCGCCTATAACTCCGGCTGGACGAATCCTAAGATCTATGAGGATTTCCTCACCGGCTCCCGGGCCATTGAGGCCGGCGTCAAACTGTCCGGCGTAAAAAGATTGATCGTCATCGGCGGTGCAGGCAGCCTGGAGATAAAGCCCGGCCTCCAGCTGATCGATACGCCGCAATTCCCGGCCGAGTACAAGCCTGGCGCCAGCGGGGCACGTGACTACCTCAACGAGCTTAAGAAAGACAAGGAGCTGGATTGGACCTATTTCAGCCCGGCCATCCTGATGAACCATGATACCTCTGGCACGCGAAAGGGACATTATCGCCTTGGTCTCGACAACCCTGTATTCGACGCGGAAGGTAAGTGCGTGCTGTCTGTGGAAGACCTCGCCCTGGTGATCGTGGACGAATTGGAGCAGCCCCGTCATATCCGGCAGCGATTTACCGCCGCCTACTGAGTACGCAGGCTGGAATCCCGGATCTTGAGCTCCGTATCCAGCACCCGCTTCTTGAAATCCGTGACTGGCCTTTTGCTTTCGATCAGCTGGATCAGCAGGTCCGTTGTCAGCTGCCCCATCTCCATAGCCGGCTGTACCACCGAGGTAAGAGAAGGATGAAAGATATCAGCGGAGATGGAATTGGTAAAGCCCACCAGCGCGATCTGCTGCGGCACCGCGATCTGCATTTTGCGCAACAGGCTCAACGTGGTCGTGCTCAGCCGGTCGCTGGCCGTAAAGATCGCATCCGGCCGCTGTTCCAGCTGCAACAGCTCGTTTAGGGCCTGGCGCGTTTCCTCCGGTATCATCCCGCCGTGGGGACAGAATTTTATGAGATCCGGGTCTGGTTCCAGCCCTGCATCTTCCAGCGCCTTCTTATAGCCTTCCAACCGCTCGAGCGTGATGCTCAGGCTGCCTGAGCTGGTGATATGCGCGATCCGCCGAAATCCCTGTTGCAGCAGGTGACGGGTCGCTTCGTAGGCCCCTTTATAATTGTTGGCGATCACCTTATGGGTGGCGATCTCGTCCGTAACCCTGTCGAAAAAGACCATCGGCAGTCCCTTTTCATGCAGCTTAATGAAATGGTCTACGTTCTTGGTCTCGGCCGAAAGGCTGATGATCAGCCCGTCCACCGACCGGGACGAAAGATGTTCGCTATTGGCTATCTCCCGCTCATAGCTTTCCTGGCTTTGGGTGATGATGACATTGTAGTCCTTTTGCCGGGCGATGGATTCGATGCCGTTGATGACCTGGGAGAAAAAGTTGTTGTCGATATTGCAAACGATGACGCCTATGGATTTGCTTCGTCCCCGCTTGAGGCTTTGGGCAATGGGGTTGGGCTTGTAATTGTGCTCCCGGGCATAGGCCAGGACATTTCTTTTAGTCTCTTCGCTAATCTCGTGACTACCGCGCATAGCTTTCGAAACGGTAGAGACAGACAGCTTTAATGCCTTGGCAATGTGTTTTATGGTGATCGCCTCGAACTTCATTTATATATTCCTTCCCGCCGCAAACGTTTTCGTAAAAAAAAACGACAAATTCCCCCGATCTTATTGAATTACAGTGTACACTTGCCAGATGGACCAGGGGCGCCTGGTCGGCCCGCCGGCCGACCCGACTGACCCGACAGATAGGTCAATCGTTAGCGGTCAAATATAGCGAACTGTTCATTAATTCCTTATGGGTAATCTGTTTAATCTGAATGGGAAGACGGCTTTAGTCACTGGCGGCAACAAAGGTATCGGCCGCAGCATGGCGCTGGGGCTGGCAGAGGCGGGTGCCGATATTATCGGCGTTTCCTCCTCTATGCCGTTGAAAGACGGCCCGGTAGAGAAGGATGTCCGGGCGCTGGGCCGCAATTTTACCGGCTATCAGGCAGACCTCACGGACCGTGCTTCGCTCTATGACCTCCTCTCCAGGATAAAGGCGGCGCACGAAAAGATCGACATCCTGATAAATAACGCCGGGATGATCCTCCGTTCGCCCGCGGCGCAACATCCTGATGAATATTGGGACAAAGTTCTGTCCATCAACCTGGACGCCGCTTTCATCCTCGCGCGCGAGTTGGGCCGGGAGATGCTTGTCCGCCGCAGCGGGAAGATCATCTTCACCTGCAGTCTCCTGAGCTTCCAGGGCGGCATCAACGTGCCGGGCTATGCCGCCAGCAAAGGCGCCCTCGCCAGCCTGGTAAAAGCCCTGGCCAACGAATGGGCCGGACAGGGGGTCAACGTCAATGGCATCGCTCCTGGCTATATCAGCACAGATAACACCGAAGCGCTCCGTAACGACCCTGTTCGCAGTAAGTCTATTTTAGACCGGATACCCGCGGGTCGCTGGGGCGAGGCCGACGATTTCAAAGGCC
>JAMFRX010000422.1 GCA_026224995.1 Puia dinghuensis | reverse complement strand
GAGGCCGGGGCCGGCGTGCTGGTGCTTCTGTCGGGGCCGGAGCCGCAGCGCACCCTGTTGGAAAGGCTCATCCTTGGGCAGGCGGGGAGCTGTGCCTGCCAGATGGTGCTTGTACGCGGGCTGCCGGAAGGCGGGGTGCGGCTTAAGGATATCCCGCCGGGTGTCGTAGTATACGACCATTTACCCGCTGAAGCCTTGGAAGAGCAGATACGGCGGGCGGGGTTTATAATAGCCCGGCCGGGCTATAGTACGATCATGGACCTTGCGCGGCTGGGGAAACGGGCCCTGCTGGTGCCTACGCCAGGGCAGACCGAGCAGGAATACCTGGGTCCTTATCTTGCAATTAAAGGCTGGGCGGCCTGCGTGGAGCAGCCGGCCTTTTCGCTTGCGGATGCGCTCAGGATGGCCAGTGCGGATGGCGGCAGCCGGCTAATAGTGTCCGAGCTGCCGGGGCAGCTGCGAGATGAAATAGCCACGGTGCTGGGAAAGGCGACTCAGTCCGACTGGCCGGCCTTAGGGTAATCGAAAAACCAGAACTGCCGTCCTGCCGACAGGAATTCGCTCCAGCGTTCCGCATCGCCTTTTACGGCAAATATGGCGCAGGTGGGCATATTATCCAGCCTAACTTCTGTGAGGGAATTGACAAAGGCGGTGATACCGGGGTTGTGGGAGAACAGGGCGACGGTCTCGTCCCCGTTGTCGAGCGTGCCCACCACGTCTGTGAAGGTGGGCATGGAAGCATGGTAGAGCTCGGGAATAAAAAGGATCTCTTTATCCTTTTTGCCGAAGACATGGATAAAGTGTTCGGCAGTCTGCCGGGCCCGTTTAGCCGGGCTGGATACGAACCGATCGATGGCGACGCCTGCTTTTATCAGCCTTTTGGCCATGGCGGGTGCGTCCCGTTTACCTCTGTCGTTGAGAGGGCGATCGATGTCGCTGATCCCGGCGCTGTCCCAACTGCTCTTGGCATGCCGGACTATCAAAAGGGTCTTCATATAAAATCAAATGTCGAAAGCCTGAGAGTTGATGAAATTTATAAGCGAAACGGTATTCTTGAGCTTCAATTTCTTCAGAATGTTATGCCGGTGCACTTCTACGGTCTTTAGGGAAATATTGAGCTCCGAGGCGATCTCTTTCGAGGACATGCCTTCTTTCAATGCCCTTACGATCTGCATTTCGCGGTCGGAAAGATTATTGATGTCGGGATTGACCTGATCGTTGTTGAGCAGCTGATCCGACAGGATGTTCTTTACTTCCTGGCAGATATAGACGTGGTTGTTGCTGACTTCGGAGATGGCCTCCAGCATTTCCTGACGGGGAGAGTTTTTGGTAACATACCCTTTGGCGCCGAGCCGGAGCATTTTTTTCGCGTAAGCAGGCTGTGAGTGCATGGATACGCCGATGATCTTGGAGCTCGGAGAGTATTTACGAATCATTTTGAGGACATCGAAGCCACTCATAGGGGCCATATTGATGTCCAGCAAGACGACGTCGGGTCTTTTGTCTCGCGCCAGCTCGATAGCTCGTTCGCCATCGCCGCATTCCGCCACTACATCGAAATTCTCATTCTTTCCCAATAAAAAACTCCATGTCTCGCGGATCAGGGTATGATCATCCACGATCATGATAGAAACTTTCTTCATAACGCTTGTTTATTTTCTTGCTCGAGAAAAACCAAACATTACTAATGAGGAGCGCTTTAACCGGACAAATATTTTAAGGGGATGGGTACTAATAGCTATATAATATTAAGGATTTTCTCTGATACCCGCAATTAAGGCTAGATATTTTTTGGCAAATCGATCAATAACCCCTCACATTCTTGCCTTCCATATAATTCAGGAACGCCTTGTTTACGACCCGATTGCCCCCGGGCGTGGGGTAGTTGCCCGTGAAATACCAATCGCCGGTGTTGGTAGGACAGGATTTGTGTAGGGATTCTATGGTTTGGAAGATCACCTGAACGGG
>JAMFRX010000421.1 GCA_026224995.1 Puia dinghuensis | reverse complement strand
GGGCGTCAAGGGTCAGCTGCGCTATGAGGCGAGGCTCAAGGCCCGCCTGCATGGAGGCTCGATGCACAGTGAGGGAACGGACCTGGTGATAGAGAAGGCGGACACGGTGGAGCTGCTATTTTGCGCCGCCACCAACTTCATTAATTACAAAGACGTGAGCGGTGATGCGCACCGGCGGGTGGAGGAGGGCTTGCAGGCGGTGGCGGGCCGGTCCTACGATACATTGCGGCAGGCTCATGCGGGAAGCTATGAGCCTTTGTTCGGCAGGGTGCGGCTGCGGCTTCCGGCGGGCCGGCAGGCCTATGCGCCTACGGATGAGCGTATCCGGCAGGACAGCGCGGCTCCTGATCCTAGCCTGGCGGCGCTGGCCTGGCAGTTCGGCCGGTATATTTTACTAAGCGCTTCGAGGTCCGGCGGGCAGGCTGCCAACCTGCAGGGACTTTGGAACAAGGATATGAATCCCATGTGGGATGCCAAGTATACTACCAATATCAATCTGCAGATGGCCTATTGGCCGGCGGAGGAGGCGAATTTACAGGAGTGTGTAGCCCCCCTCATACAGCTGGTGAAAGAGCTCACGGACGAAGGCGGCAAGGTCGCCAGGGAACACTATGGCTGCAGGGGATGGGTCTTTCACCAGAATACCGATCTCTGGCGGGTGGCCGCGCCGATGGATGGTCCCACCTTGGGCACGTTCACCGTGGGCGGGGCCTGGCTGTGCACCCATCTGTGGGAGCACTATCTGTATACGATGGATACTGCTTATCTCAGGATGGTGTATCCCGTGATCAAGGGATCGGTGGAGTTCTTCCTGGACTATCTTGTCCCGGCGCCCGGTAGTGGCCTGCTGGTGACGAATCCCAGCACTTCTCCCGAGAACTTTCCCGCCCGGCCCGGCAACGGACCTTACTTTGATGAGGTCACGGGATCGATATTGCCGGGAACGACCATCTGTGCCGGGTCGGCCATAGACATGGAGATCATCACTGACCTGTTCAACGATTATGAACGGGCGGCGGCCGTATTGGGGACCGACAAGGAATTCGCGGCCGAGACTGCAAAGGCGGGGGCGCGGCTGCTGCAGCCGGCTATCGGGAGCGACGGGCTGCTGCAGGAATGGCCGGAAGGCTGGGGGCAGACGGAGAAGCAGCACCGGCACCTGTCTCCGTTGTATGGCCTGTATCCCGGCGGCGTCTTTTCCATAGAGCGGACGCCCGCACTGGCGGAAGCCTGCCGTAAGGTGCTGGAACAGCGGGGCGACCTCAGCTCGGGCTGGTCGCGGGCCTGGAAGGCTGCCTGCTGGACGCGGCTGCACGATGGTAACAGGGCATGGCGTATCTTCAGCAGCTACCTGAAGGAGCAGGCTAACCCGCAGCTGCTGGCGAAATGCGGCGCCCCGATGCAGATAGACGGGACGATGGGCATGGCGGCTGCTATCGGCGAGATGCTGGTGCAGTCGCAGGAAGGCGTGATCGAGCTGTTGCCGGCATTGCCAGACGGCTGGTCCTCGTCCGGCGAAGTTCACGGGATAGCGGCGCGGGGCGCTTTCGTACTTGATTTTCAGTGGACGGAAGGGAGAGTAAAGATGGTAACGGTGCATTCGGGGCAGGGCGGAATGTGCAGGATAAGGGTTTCGGGGGGTGCGGTCCGCGAAATCCCCACGGTGAAAGGGCAGACATATATTGTACACTTAAAATAACATTATGCCGAATTTTTTTTCGCGCCTGCTGCTGGCAGCGGCGTTGGCAGGCTCTATGCGGGCCGGAGCCCAGGAGTACCTGAAACTGCATGAGCGGGCCATCCTGGTGGATACGCATAACGACGTGCTGAGCGATGCCACCTTAAAAGGGCTGGACATCGGGACGGACCTGACGGGCAAGACGCATAGCGACCTGGCAAGATGGAAAAAAGGCGGTGTCGACGTGCAGATCTTTTCTATCTTCTGCGACGACCATTTTGGGGACGGAAGCGCGTTTCACCAGGCCAACAGGGAGATCGACAGCCTGTATGCCATCGCAGCCCGCAACCCCGGCAGGATGGAGATAGTCACCAATGTAGCCGGGATCGAGCTCGCCGTAAAGCATCATAAGCTGGCGGCGATGATGGGCGTAGAAGGCGGCCATATGATAGAAGACGATATGGACAAGCTGGACAGCTTCTATAAGCGAGGGGTGCGGTATATGACGCTGACCTGGAACAACAGCACTCCCTGGGCCACTTCGGCATTCGAAGAAACGGCTAAGACCTGGACGGTAACGCCCTATGGGCTGACGGAGAAGGGCAAGGCTATCGTGCGGCGGATGAATGAGCTGGGGATGCTGGTGGATCTTTCGCATGTAGGGGAGAAGACATTTTGGGATGCGATCCAAACGGTCAACAAACCCGTGATCTGCAGTCACAGCAGCGTATATACGATATGCCCCGTGCCCCGCAACCTCAAGGACGACCAGATCAAGGCGATAGCCAAGAATGGCGGGGTTATCCAGGTGAACTTCTATTCCGGCTTCCTGGACAGCAACTATGCACGGCGGGTGAATCTTTTCCTGCTGCGGCATAAGCCTGAGCTGGACAGCATGAATGCGGTGAAGGCGCCGCAGTATGCGATCAACGAATACCTGAGCAAAAAATATCCCCAGGAATCCGATTCGCTCCGGGCGCCGTTATCCCTGCTGATCGACCATATAGACTATATCGTCAAGATGGTCGGGGCGGACTATGTGGGGCTTGGTTCGGATTTTGATGGGATAGAGTCGCCGCCGCAGCAGCTGAACGATGTGTCGACCTATCCCCTGATCACCAGGGAACTGCTGAAGCGCGGGTATAAGCCTGCGGATATCGAGAAGATATTAGGGGGGAATTTTATCAGGGTGCTGAAGGCAAATGAGAAAGTATGAGATCTAATAAATTAATAGCGGTGCTGAATGGGCTGGCCCTGGCAGCCACGATAGTGATCAGCTATCTGAGCAATACCGGGGTGTTCAATGGCAATACCATGGCGACGTTGTCGGCGAAATATCCTACGCTCGTGACACCGGCGCCCTATGCGTTCGGCATCTGGGGATTCATCTATTTATGGCTTATTGGTTTCGTGATCTATTATGGGCGGATCGCTTTCAGGGGTACGGAGCCCGATAACCCTGCGCTGCGGGTAGGATGGTGGTTCGTGCTGACCTGTGTGGCTAACTGCTGCTGGGTGCTGGCGTGGCTATATGATCAAACGGGATTGTCGGTTGTTCTTATGGTTGTTCTGCTGGCGGCATTGATGCGCATCGTCGTACTGACGGATATGGAGATCACCGATCCGTTGTGGCCGGTGATCGTCGGGGTTTGGTGGCCGTTCTGTTACTATGCGGGCTGGATCACCGTGGCTATCCTGGCAAATATTGCGGCCTGGCTGGTGAAATTGGGGGTCGGCGTTTCGGTAGCGGGGGCAATAGGTCTGTTGCTGGTCGCCGGCTTAACCTATTTATGGATGACCTGGAAGCGGAACATGCGGGAATATGCTTTCGTAGGGGTGTGGGCGCTGATAGCGGTGGCGGTTGCCGACTGGCGCGGGGCGCCGGTGGTTGCAGCCGTGGCTCTTGGAATTGCAATAGTGCTTTTCGTCAGCAGCAGCCTGCATGGGTATCGGAATCGCGCATATGGTCCTTTTAGAAAGAGATAAGCTCTACTCCGATTTCAAGCTCTCAACTGGATTGGCACGAGCCGCCCGGAAACCACGCAGGCAGAGGACGGCTAAGGCGAGGAGGAGCAGCGCCGCGCCTCCGGCCACGAAGATCCACCAGCTCAGGTCCGTGCGATAGGCGAAATTATCCAGCCATTTGTTACTGCCCCACCAGGCGATAGGCATCGCGATGAGGATGGCCACGCCGATGAGCTTCACGAAATCGCGGGAGAGCAGCACGACGATCTGGGTGACAGAGGCGCCGATGACCTTTCGGATGCCGATCTCTTTGGTTCGTTGGTTGGTAATGTAGATGACCAGTCCGAGCAGGCCCAGGCAGCTGATAAAGATCGCCAGGCCTGTAGCCCAGGCGAGCAAGCGGGCGGTATTCTTTTCCGCGGTATAATATTTGGCGATGGTATCGTCGACGAACTTGTAATCGCAGTCGTCGTCGGGGTACACTGATTTGAACGCCTTCGAGATGCCGGCGATAGTCGTGCTCCAGGCGGTTTTACTGGTATTTTGCGGCTGCAGGGCGACATTGATGACGGTCGCCGCCATATTGCCATTGGCCAAAACAATAGGCTTGATGGGTTCGTGCAGGGACTTCTGGTGGAAATTGGCGACGACGGCGACGATGCGCTGGTCATGGTCGTTGAAGTTCAAGGTTTTTCCCAGGGCCTGCTGCGGCTCCCGGAAGCCCAGGTCATGCGCAAAGGCCTCATTGATGATGAATGAATTGGTCGTGTCGGACTGGGTGATGTTGGCGCCGGCCAGCAGGTGGAGGCCGAACATCTTCACGTAATTGGAATCCACGGTTTTTATCTGAACGTCTTTGTGGACCGTTTTCTTTCCGTCGTTGTAATCCATGGATGTTGTCCAGGTGCTGTTGGTAGACGGTGGGTCGCTGGCGAGACTGAGCATCGCAATGCCAGGGACGGAGTGAAGTTCCTGCAGCAGCAGGTTTACTTTAGCACGCGGCTGGTAATAGTTGGTTGGGAAATAGAGAATGGCCTCTTTCTTGAAGCCGAGGTCTTTGTTGAGCGCGTAGCTGATCTGACGGCTGACGAGGATGGTGGCGATGATGAAGATCTGGGCGATCACGAACTGAGACACCGTGAGCGACTTGCGGAACCAGGCCGAGCGGGTCTTTGCGGAGTTGCCCTGTGCCTGGTTCTTGAGCACGGAAATAGGCTTAAAACCCGACATCACCAGGGCGGGGTAGAAGCCCGAGAGCAGGCTGACCGCGAGGATCAGCAGGAGGAGGAAGAGGATGACCCCTGGCTGGCGGATCAGGCTGAAGTGGAACTCCGCAGGAATGAAGTCGGCGAAGACCTTGAGCAGGAGGGGTGTGATGGCGATGGATAAAATGGTAGCCATCACCGTGAGCAGGAAGGTCTCGTTGAGGAACTGGAAGGCCAGCTGGCGGCGCTGGCTGCCCATGGTCTTGCGGATCCCTATCTCTTTTGCCCGTTGCGAGGCTTGGGCGGTAGTGAGGTTGATGAAATTGATGCAGGCGAGCAGGAGGAGGAAGGCGGCTACGGCCAGCAGGCCATAGAGGGTGGGCTTATGGGCAGTGCGGACATTGTCGAAGGAATCGTACATCGAATCGAAATGCAGATTGGCCAGGGGCTCCAGGTTGCAGGAGATCTTGCTGTGATCATGGGGGTCGTACTCTTTGTGTTCGGCCAGCAGGTGATCGAGCTGGGGGAGCAGGCGTGCCGGCGTATTGCCCGGTGCCAGCACCAGGAAGAGCTGGTCGGCAGAGTTGGTATTGCCCCAGGAGTCCCAGCCCATGGGTTTCATCCGTTTGGTCTGCAGGGTCGAATAGGAAATAAACGTCTTGAAAGAGAAATCGGTATTGTAGGGGATGTCTTTTACGATGCCGGTGATGGTAGCATGGACGGTATCGTCGAAGGTGATGGACTTGCCTATGACGTCCGTATAGGCAAGGCTGGGATAATAGAGATGGGCGTTGGTTTCCGTGAGCACGACCTGATAGGGTTGTTTCAAGGCCGTTGCGGGCGAGCCGGAGAGCCAGGTATAATGGATGAGGTTGAAATAGCGGGCGTCGGCATAGATGAGGTTCTTTTGCTTTTTGAGGACCAGGGGTTGACCGGGGCCGGCGATGGTAACTCTTGTCTCGTCTGCGGTGCGGAAGGAGGCTACGAGGTCGATGCCCGTGAGCTCTTTCTGGATGGCGGCGCCCATGGGTGCGCAGACGTCGCCGAAAGTCATGCTCTCGCCGCTGGAAGAGAAGTTGGACCCAACGCGGTAGATACGGGCGCGATCTTTTTCGAAATGGTCGAAGCTCAGGTCGTAGTAGACGAGCAGGAAGATCACGAGGGAAGCGCTGATGCCGATGGCCAGGCCGGCGATATTTATGAGGGAGAAGAGCTTGTTTCGCCAGAAGTTGCGGAGGGCGACGACGAAGTAGTTCTTGAGCATGAGCGTTAAGTTTGGGTAAGGGAAATTACGGAAAATAGGGCAGTAAATGAAAATGCCCCGAAGAGCCTGGCTCCGCGGGGCATTTTTTATGTGATTCTGTTGATCAGCGAACGTCGACGTTGAAGTCAACGCCAGCGGGAGGCGGCGTATGATGGCGATCATACCAGTCTGTGGTATGATGATGATAACGATGGTTATAATGTGTTTCGTAGCAGCTCGTCAATGCAAACGCAGTGATGCCTACGAAGAGGACCGTGCTGATAGTGTTCTTTATGGAATATTTCATGATTGGTTATTTACTTTATAGTATTCTAAAACCTTGCCAATCAGGTTTCAGGCAGAGATAGATGGAAATATGTAGATATTTCTCTACAGATCTGAAAAAATGCCACCAAAGTGGTATGTTTTGGAAGGTGGCGGGTAGCTACCTTTGCTGTACTCCGTTGCTGACCTATTCAAGAACATTTTAAGTTATACGGACGGTTTTCACTTTCAGCCATCGGCGGTTTCCTGAGAAGGGGGCCGCCATCGCTTTTTTAGGGGGTAGGGGCGGGCAGGGCGTCGAGCAAGGCCAGGGAGGCCCAGTTGGTAGCTGCTGCCGAGATGAACTGGTTCTCGTCGTAAGGGGGGAAGTCGCTGTTGAAGAAGGGCTGGATGGGGTAGGCCCTTGTCTGGACGATCCAGGCGCCGGAGGGGTCCTGTGTCCTGAGCAGCCAGGCGATACCTTTTTGGAAGGCGTCGTCGTCAGGTTTGAGCATGCCGCTCTCGGCCAGTGCGTAGAGGGTCTCACCGGTGGCGTAGGCGTCTCCGGACATGGAGGCTAGCTGGGACCAGCTGCCATCGGGATGCTGGAGAGTGAGCAGGCGGGACGAGAGCTTTTCTTTTTCGGCGCTGGTGGCGCCGCACCATTGGAGGCCCAGCAGCTGGAAGACCAGCTCCTGCGGAACGTCGGAGTGGTAATCAAGGAGAAATTTTTTAGTTCGGGTGACTTCGGCATTGACCTGCTGCGTTTTTGCGGGAGAGGCAAAGGCTTGGATGCCATGGATGGAGAGTGCTGCGAGGTGCGCTTCGCCGGCCTCTATTGGCGGGCGGCCATATTCCGCGCCGAAACTGCCGTCCGGCTGCTGCTGTCCCATGAGGTAGTCCACGGCTATATCGGTATTGGCGTCCTGGGGATACCTGTCGGCGTGAAGCTGGAGCAAGGCGTAGGCCAAAATGAATTTGGCGGCGAGGAAATTGTCCGGCAGGTTGGGGTTGCTGATGATTTGAGCTTCGGACGATGAATTTTGCGCCGCTCAGCTGCAGGAGGGGAAGG
>JAMFRX010000420.1 GCA_026224995.1 Puia dinghuensis | reverse complement strand
TCGCCGGCTACCAGGCCGCTAACAGCCGATGGTCAGCAAGCGGCGTCTTTACCCCACAGGAGCTGAACTATATCGTCAATACGTATTCGGCGCTGCTGCAACGCTGTTTGCAATCCATCCAGGAACTGACCATGGTCCTCACGGCGGATCAGCTGAGGATGAGCGACGGGCAGCGACTACAGACGATCGGCGGCATCGACAACGACACTAAAGGGCAACTGGCGATGCTGCAACAACTGGATAATAATCTCTCCCTTCAAACCGCACAGCGGCTGAAGGAGCAGGGCGACATTAATACCTTAAACTCCATCTATGCTACTCCTCAATGATATCAGCCTCAATATCGGCGGTCTCCAGAATGTACTGACTCAGGCGTATGACGCGCTGATGGTTAACTGTTCGGAACTGACCGGCATCAGCAGCGCCATCGCGGGGCTGGGTACGCTGTGGCATGTGGCCGGGCATATCTGGGCCGATATGGCCGAAGCGAGACCTGTCAACCTGCGGCCGTTGTACAGGCCCATGCTGATTGGCTTAGCGATCGCTTTCTGGCCTACTGTCATCGCCATTTTAAATGGCGTGCTCGATCCGACGGTAACCGGAACGGCGGCTATCGCCGGGAATGCCAACCAGGCCGTGCAAACCTTGCTACAGGAAAAGCAACAGGCACTGCAACAATCCACCGACTGGCAGATGTATGCGGGCACGTCGGGCAGTGGCGATATCGACAAGTGGGAGCAGCTGAGCGGTCAAGCCGATTCGGGCGCCTTCTCGGGCCTGTCCAATCGCGTGAAGTTCGAGCTGGCGAAAGAGTCCTATAACCTGAAGAATTCCATCAAGGTCTGGTTGTCGCAGGTGCTGGAGGTCCTGTTCGAAGCGGCGGCACTCTGCATCAATACCGTCCGGACGTTCTACCTGGTTATTCTCGCGATCCTGGGTCCGCTGGCATTCGCTTTTTCAGTTTACCGCGGGCTGGAAGGCAGCCTAAGCCACTGGCTGTCGCACTATATCCATGTCTTCCTCTGGCTGCCGGTGGCTAATATCTTCGGATCGCTGATCGCGCAGATCCAACAGGAGATGATCAAACTGGATATTGCGCAGCTGACAGGGACAGGGCAGACGAATTTCGGGTCGACCGATGCGGCGTATTTAATTTTTTTATTGATGGGAATCGTCGGGTATTTCACCGTGCCGTCGATCACTCATTATATCGTGCGAACCGGCGGGATGGGTGCGAAGCTATGGCGAACAAATCCTTCTATGTAATCAAATCAACTCATCATGTTTCCACGCGCCAATCATATCGAGCATTCTTTCCGGCATATCCGGCTGTTCACCTTTCTGATCCTCGGGGGGAGTCTCGGGTTGTGCGGTTTGGTGACGTGGCTGGCCTACCGTCAAGTAGCCAGGATGCAGGATAAGATATATATCCTGGCCAGCGGCAAGGCATTAGAGGCGGTGGCGCAGGACCGGAAGGATAATATTCCTGTGGAGGCAAGGGATCATATCCGCAGTTTCCATTTGGATTTCTTTACGCTAGATCCAGATGAAAAGGTGATCGACGCGAACCTGACGAAGGCGCTGTATCTCGCGGATGCATCCGCCAAGCGGCAGTATGATGACCTCAAGGAAACAGGTTATTATGCCGGCATCATCGCGGCCAATATCAGCCAGGAGATCAATATCGACAGCATCCGGCTGGACATGACCAGCTACCCATGGTATTTCCGGTGCTATGCGACGGAAAAGATCATCCGGCCGAGCAGTATCGTCACACGCGACCTGGTGACGGAAGGATGGCTACGGAATACGAGCCGGTCCGACAACAATCCGCATGGCTTTCTCATCGAGCGCTGGACCATCCTGGATAACCGGGACCTGAAGGTGGAGGCGAGATGAATATATTCATTCACACTCAAAAACTTTTTATATGATACTGAAACCTCAACAAAAATTTCTGCTGGCAGCGCCAGGGATAGTGCTGCCGTTTTTATGTTGGATATTCTATACACTGGGCGGTGGGCGGGCGCCAGCCGATAACGCCACCGCTGTTCACATGGGACTGAACCCGCAATTGCCGGGCACGTGGGTGAAGACCAACCAGCCACTGTTGGACAAGGTGAAAGCCTATCAAAAGGCTGACCTGGATTCGGCGCGTAAGGCGGCGTCGGTGTTAAGGGATCCATATGTGGGAGTCATTAAAAAAGATTCCGTACGCGCTGATCCAAAGGCCAATGAGCTGCTGCGTCAACTGGGGCAGCTGCAGGGGGCGCTGAAGGCGTCGGCGAGTGTTTCGGCTCCGAGTGCGCCGGTGAGGCAGGTTCCGGTTTTGCCTATGCGGCGACAGATGGTGGATACGCCTGAGCGCGATCCGCAACTGGACAGGCTGAACAGTATGCTGGATAAGGTGATCAGGATACAGCATCCGGGGGAAAGTAAAGTAGCGGCGGCGCGGGTGGGGGAGGAGAATGCAGAGGAGGTACTACCTGCCGATTCCAGCAGCAACGCCATTGCCGCCGTCATTCCTACCGATCAGACGCTGACGAGTGGAGGCACCATCGCCGTGCGGCTGGCTGAGGATATCCGCATTCACGGACTAGTGACCTCCCGCGGACAATGGGTGTACGGGGTGGTGAGCATCAACGGGGATAGGATGCTGGTGCATATCCGATCGTTGCGCAGCGAGCGCAGCCTTTATAATACCGATTTGCAGGTCTACGACCTCGATGGGTTGCCGGGGATACATATTCCGGGGATGATGAGCCGGGAAGTGGCGAAGGAATCGGCGGATGAAGGGGTGAACGGGCTGAATGTGATGGGCTATGATCCCAGTCTGGGAGCGCAGGCTGCCGAGGCCGGTATCCAGACGGCTAAGACATTATTCGGGAGAAAGGTCAGGCTGGTTCGCGTGTCCGTCCGGGCGGGATATTCGGTGTTGCTGCGCGGCAGCCGGCCGACGGCGAATAGTCATGTGGCCGTTGCCAGTCAAAAAGATTCGTGCTCGGTTTTTTTTAATGGTCAAATCCAGCCGCCCGGTTTCGTCCCGGGTGGCTCTTTTCTTCAGCGCTGCCGGATGGAGGGGATGGAACTGGCCCTGCAGGGGATTTATCTGCAGGATAGTTTGCTGTGGTTAGCGCTGCGATGGGACAATCGTTCGCCCATCGGGTATCAACCGGACTATTACCGATGGGTGGTCCGGGATAAGCGTTCCTTCAAACGGACGGCCGAGCAAGACTTGCCTCTCGAGCCGGTATATGCGCCCAATCCGACGACCGTCGCTGGCGATTCCAGCCTTCAGCAATGGGTGGGATTCCGGCCGTTTGCCCTGGCGAAGGATAAGGAACTGGTGCTGGAACTCGGGGAGAAGAATGGAGGAAGGACGTTGACGCTGGTGATCGGGAATCGACAAATTTTACATGCCAAAATCCTGAAGCCATGAAACGACCACCGAATGATGACCGGCCAGTGGTCATGAGCATTCACTGCTCCAAAAAAGAATATGACCGAATTTGCACACTGGCCAAAAACACCACCTGCCGCAGCATTAGTGAGTATGCACGTAAGACAATGTTGCGGAAGCCCGTAGCGGTGACACATCGCAATTTGTCGATCGACGCACTGATCGATACGATCAACGCCATTCGCCGGGACCTGGAGATGCTGATGGAACACCGGTCCCTCAGTGAACGCGATAAAACCACACTGGCGCGGCAGATAGGAGACTTAACCCCATTATTCATTCAAATTGCCGATCAATGCATAACAAAATAAACGTAGTTGGGCAAACTATAACAGATCTACTGCGCTATCATGAACGGAAAGTGCAAAGACAAGTGGCTGAATGCCTGTATGCGGGAAACATGCTGAAACCGCACGACTTGCTGACGACTGCTGAAAAGCAATACCATTTGCGACGCTTGCAGCTGCTGAATGACCGGGTCGTGGACAAGACCGTGCATATTTATTTATCCTGGTCACGCGATGAAGTGCTGGATAACGATACCATGAGAAATATCGCCAAAGAATATATGCGTGGAATAGGTCTGCATGAGCAGCCCTACCTGGTCTACCGGCACCGGGACATGCCACATCAACATCTTCATATCGTGACCACTAACATCCGACATGACGGCGCCAAGATCAATATTTGGGAAGGAGAACGATGGAAAGGACACCAGGTGGCACGTCAACTGGAGATAAAGTACGGCTTACATCAGGCCGGAGTATTTCTCCCAGATGAAGAATGGAGGAAGAAACATCCGGTGCAAAAGGTAGTGTACGGCCAGACGCCGCTGAAGCCGACTATCAACGCTGTGCTGGAATCCATTCTGCCGAGATACTTGTATACCAACCTGGAAGAGCTGAATGCGCTGCTGCGGCCTTACCAGATTCGGGCACACAGAGGCCTTGCCAACAGCGTGACCCATCAACAAAACGGCCTATTGTACTACCCGTTGAATGCGCAGGGAAAGGAAGAAGGTTCCTATGTCAAGTCCAGTGCGCTCCACAGCAAGCCCACACTGACCAAACTACAGGCGCGCTTTCGGGAAAATGTCGTGCGCCGCGAGGAGTACCGGCAGCGGTTAACCACCGCTATCGACTGGATATTCCACCAGCGGCCGGTCAGCATGGATGCGTTGAAGCAGGCTCTGCAAAAAGAAAAGATCAATATGGTCGAACAAGACAATCACCAGGGGCAACGACAGCTCTATTATATCGACCAACTGACAAAGACCGTCTGGGCAGGCAGCAGCCTGGGACGAACCTATAGCGGCGAGGGAATCCGGCAGCGAGTTATTTCCGCTGAAACTTATGAACAGATACACCTGCAAAAGCGGCAACTGAAGCAGGGTCAACAACAACGATTACAACAAAAACAAGAGATCATATGACACAACATACTATTCAACGAGGCGCCAACGGCGTTTCCATTCTTTGCGAAACTATTGGCATCAGCCTACTGATGATCATCATCTATATGAATTGCTATACGTGGTTTGTCCATTTGGGCTGGCGCTCCCTTATTACAGACCGGTTCATCGAAGCGACAATCCGAACGGGACTTTTCGATGATCTATCCATAGCTAAATTTTATCCCATCGGATTTCTGCTGTTGGGGGTTATGGCGCAATCCAACCGGAAAGAACCGGGAGAATCGTGGCGAATCAGTCTGGCGGAACTACTATTCAGCCTGATGCTCTATTGGATTATACCTGTTACCCAGGATGACTATGATGGTAACATGGGATCGTTGATCTGGTTTATTGTCTTTATTTTCCTGGACGCCCTATGGATCATGGCTGCCGCCACGCGCCTGATGCGTTATATCAGGATGCCCTGGAATGACAGCGATACATGGGGGCACAACCGGGGAGGATTCCCTCAAGTGACACAAAAAATATCCAGCCTTTTTGCGTTGCATCTCCGGGCGAAGACGACGTATAAAGGGCGACAACGAAAAAGTTGGATCAATCTACTAAACCCGAGGCGCGGCGTACTGATTATCGGTTCACCAGGCTCAGGGAAATCGTATTTTATCATCGAGCCGCTGATCCGACAATTGATCAGGAAAGGTATGGCGATGCTGATCTATGACTATAAATATGATACACTGAGCCGGCTGGCGTATGCGCACTGGCTAGAAAATAAGGCCATGTACGCGGATAAGTCGTTTTATCAAATCCAGTTTAATGACCCCAGCAGAAGTCACCGGTGTAATGTACTTGCGCCAGCCACCCTGAACTGGGTCTCGGATGCTATCGGCATCAGCAGGACCATTCTCTATAGCCTCAACAAGTCCTGGGTGGACAGACAGGGTGATTTCTTTGTCGAATCACCGGTGATTTTCCTCGCCGCACTGATCTGGTTCCTGCGAAAATACAAAGACGGGATCTATTGCACCCTACCACATGTGATCGAACTGGCCAGACTACCTTACGATCAATTGTTTACGGTATTGGGTACCGAACCAGAAATAGAGGATCTCATCGACCCCTTCCTGCAGGCCTACACCAATGAAACGACT
>JAMFRX010000419.1 GCA_026224995.1 Puia dinghuensis | reverse complement strand
CCCGCTCGATCATCGCATCGATATAGGAATCCTTCCTGCCGCACTGGTTCTTCACCAGGCTGTCATGGTTTAAAGTCTTGATAAAAGCATTCACATCCGCTACCGATGCGTTATCCCTATAACGACAAACGCGCTCATTCACGTAGCCTAAATTAATGGTATCGGCCAATCCCTGCGTCTGCAGATCCTTAAGAAAATGGTGAATATCATTCTTGAAATCAGTCCCGGGCCCATATAGATACCCGTCCATACTAGCCGAATTGTCGACCCAGACATCATATGCCACCGGCCCGTTCGCCGCGACAGCCGGCTCAACAGCACTCACAGGCGGCCCCTCTTCTGCCGGCACCCCACGACGCCCACTACTCCCACCACTCCGCCCACAAGCAACCAAAAAGACAAAAAACACAACCGAATATAGCTTAGCGTTTTGTATACTCATCCCACAAAATATACGCCCTTATTTCCTTAAATCATCCCTAAAATTTACAGGCGGACAACACCTGTATCGAATTCGTACGCTTCCAAATCCCCATCTCACCACAACTAATTGCCAAGCAACACCTTACACAACCGGCACCATCTTGGTACATTGCCATCCATGCTGAAGAACTACTTTCTCCTCGCCTGGCGCCACCTGCTCAAGAACAAAGGCTATTCCGCCATCAATATCATCGGCCTCGCTACCGGCATGGCCATCGCCCTGCTCATCGGCCTCTGGATCAGCGACGAGCTCACCTTCGACCACTATGCCCCCGAACATAGCCGCATCGCCAAAGTCATGGACCAGGCGTCCACCAAGGACCAATATTATACCGGCGACGTAGTCTCCATGGCCCTCGGCCAGGCCGTCCGGGAAAAATACTCCGATATCTTCAGCCGCACCGCCCTACAGCACGACGGCGGTAACCACCTCGTCGGCTTCGGCGAGAAAAACCTTAGCACCCCGGCCATCTGGGCCCAGCAGGAGCTGCCGTCTATGTTCGGCTTCCAAATGCTTCGAGGCACCATCGCCTCAGCCAAAGATCCCTCCACAGCCCTGATCGCCCAGTCCCTCGCCACCGCCCTCTTCGGCCAGGCCGATCCCATCGGCAAGACCATAAAAATAGATAACGACCTCCAGCTCCGCATCGGCGGCGTCTATGCCGACCTTCCACGCAACACCACTTTCTACGGCGTTCAGGTCGTCATGCCCTGGTACAACCAGAACAACCATTACCACTACAGCAATACCGATTGGCAGGACCATAACGGTTACCTCTATGTCGAGCTGGCTCCCAACACCACCGCCGAACAGGCCACCGCCCGCATCCACCTCCTCCCTACCCCCTTTATTAAGGACTGGCGCGAAGAGGCCATGATCTATCCCCTCGATAAGGCCCATCTCTACGACAAGTTCACAAAGAACATCCCTGACGGCGGCCGCATCCGTTTCCTCTGGCTCTTCGGTATCATCGGCGGCTTCGTCCTCCTGCTCGCCTGCATAAACTTCATGAACCTAAGCACCGCCCGCAGCGAAAAACGTGCGAAAGAGGTAGGCATCCGCAAGACCATCGGCTCCCTCAGGCAACAGCTGATCGCCCAATTCCTGAGCGAATCGGTCCTCGTCGCGCTGCTCGCCTTCGTTCTTTCCCTGATCCTCGTAACGATCTCCCTGCCCTTCTTCAACGACCTTTCAGCAAAGGATATGCGCTTACCCCTGTCCAGCCCACTGTTCTGGCTGATCAGCGTGGCCTTCGTGCTCTTCACCGGCCTCCTCGCCGGCAGCTACCCGGCTTTCTATCTTTCGAATTTCCGGCCCGTCCAGGTGCTGAAAGGCAGCTTCAAAGTGGGCCGCTTCGCCGGCCTCCCCCGCCAGATCCTGGTCGTCCTCCAATTCACTGTCTCCCTGACCCTCATCATCGGGACCATCATCGTATATCGACAGATCCTCTTCACCAAGGACCGGCCAACCGGCTACTCCCGCGACGGCCTGTTCACCGTCGACATGAATACGCCCGATCTCAACAAACACTACGAAGCCCTGCGCGCCGAGCTCCTGCAAAAGAACCTGGTCGACAATGTCACCGCCTCCAATATGACCCCTACCGGCTTCTATAACGGCAACGGACTGGAATGGCGCGGCAAACGCCCCGATCAGAACACCATCATGTTCCGTAACGTCAACATCACCCCCGATTACGGTAAGACCATCGGCTGGACGATCCTCCAGGGCCACGATATGTCCCGGGATTTCGTCACCGACTCCAACGCCATCATCCTGAACGCCGCCGCGGCCAAGGCCATCGGCATAAAGAACCCCATCGGCGAGACCGTGAAGTTCTTCGGCAAACCCTATAACGTCGTCGGCATCGCGGCCAATATGGTCAACAACTCGCCCTACGATAGCATCGAACCCGCTATCTTCCTCGGCGGCGGCTACACCGGCGTCATCATCACCCGCATCAAAACCGGCATAGCCCCCCATACCGCCCTTGCTAAAATAGAGTCCGTGTTTAAAAAATACAACCCCGCCAGCCCCTTCATCTATAAATTCGTCGACGAAGCCTATGCCGAAAAGTTCGAGTCCGAACAACGCATCGGCAACCTCGCCGCCGTCTTCACCGTCCTGGCTATCTTTATCTCCTGCCTCGGCCTCTTCGGTCTCGCCGCCTTCGTCGCGGAGCAACGCACCAAAGAAATAGGTGTCCGAAAGGTCCTCGGAGCCTCCGTCCTCAACCTCTGGGGCCTGCTCTCCAAAGAATTCCTCAAGCTGACAGCCCTCTCCATGCTGATCGCCATGCCCCTCGCCTGGTACGTCATGAACAACTGGCTGCAGAATTATAATTACCACGCCCCGCTCTCCTGGTGGATCTTCGCCTCCGCCGGCACAGGCATCCTCCTGCTCACCCTGCTCACCGTCAGCTTCCAGTCCCTGAAAGCGGCGTTCATGAACCCGGTGCGAAGTCTGCGGTCGGAATAATGTGCAACATTATTCTGAACGCGGTGTCTTTACCAAAACCAATCCCATGCTGCAGTCCTATTTCAGAATAGCCTGGCGCCACCTCACCAGGAACAAAGCCTACTCCTTCATCAATATCGCCGGCCTCGCCATCGGCATGGCAACCGCCTTGCTCATCGGCCTCTGGATCACCGACGAGACGACCTTCGATCACTATCATAAAAACCACACCCGCATCGCGGAAGTGATGCTCAAACAGATCATGGACCGGCCCATGTTCGGCGGCCACGCCTCCAAAGACCACCCCGAGACCAGCGTCGGAAACGCCCTCGCCCCCATCACCGGCTCGGCCCTCGCCAAAGGCTATGACGATATCTTCGAAAAGACCGCCTGGTACACGTGGCCCGACGACCACCTCCTCACCGCCGGCGACAAAAGCCTCTCCCGCCAGGCCATCTGGACACAAGCCACCTTCCCCGATATCCTCACCCTCCAAATGCTCAGTGGCTCCGTCGCCGCATTCAAAGACCCCCAGACCCTCCTCCTCGCCGCCAGCGCCGCCAAAGCCCTCTTCGGCAAAACGGACCCCATCGGCAAGACCGTCCGCCTCGACAACAACCAGAATTTCCACATCGGCGGCGTCTACGCCGATCTCCCCGACAATACCAGTTTCCACGAGATCCAAATGCTCCTTCCCTGGGACAACCAAAGCCTTACCTGGCTCACCCGGGACAAAGGATGGAACATGCACGGCCCCAGATTGCTGACCCTCCTCACCCCAGGCACGACGGTCGACCAGGCCACCGCCCGGATCAGGCTCATCCCCAAACCCTATTTTACCGACCACATAGAAGAGCTCCTCGCCTATCCCCTGGATCGCCTCCACCTCCACGACGAATTCGATAAAGCCAACAATGGCGCCCCTTCCGGCGGCCGCATCCGCTTCCTCTGGCTCTTCGGGACCATCGGCGCCTTCGTCCTCCTGCTCGCCTGCATCAACTTCATGAACCTTAGCACCGCCCGCAGCGAGCAGCGTGCGAAAGAAGTAGGCATCCGCAAGACCATTGGCTCCCTCCGCGGCCAGCTCATCGCCCAGTTCCTCGGCGAATCCCTCCTCACGGCCACCCTCGCCCTGGCCGGAGCCATCCTGCTCACCGCCATCGCCCTCCCAGCCTTCAACGCCCTTTCCGAAAAACAACTCCACTTCCCCTGGGCCAACGCTTTTTTCTGGCTCGGCACCCTGGCCTTCACCCTGCTCACCGGCCTCCTCGCCGGCAGCTACCCCGCATTTTATCTCTCGGGCTTCAGCCCCGTTCACGGGTTTACCCGCCGCACAACACTGCCCCGAAAGATCCTCGTGGTTACCCAATTCTCCGTTTCACTGTCACTCATCATAGGCACGATCATCATCTTCCGTCAGATCCAATTTGCCAAAGACCGATCCATCGGCTACACCCGCGACGGCCTCATCACCGTTTACGAAAACACCGACACCCTGCGAAACAACTATCCCAACCTGCGCAACGACCTCCTCCGCTCAGGCCTCGTCACCGCCGTCGCCGAATCTTCCCAGTCCACAACCCTTTTCGATCAGGGCAACAGCCTCTACTGGCCAGGCATAACCGAAGCCCAGGGAGCCGTCATCTTCCGCGACGTCTTCGTCGACCCCGACTTCGGCAAGACCGTCGGCTGGACAGTCACCCAAGGCCGCGACTTCTCCCGCCAGTTCGCCACCGACAGCGACGCGATCATCCTTAACGAGACGGGCGCTAAAACCATCGGTTTCAAAAACCCCATCGGCCAGCAGATCAGCTATTTCAACCATCCCTACCGTATCATCGGGATCGTCAGCGACATGCTCACCAACTCCCCCTATGGAAAAGTAGAGCCCGCCCTGTTCATCCTGCACGGCGGACGCACCGTGATCACCATGCGCCTCAACCCCGGCACGCCCATCCACACGGCTCTCGCCGGCCTCGAGCCGCTGTTCCGGCGCTACAACCCCGCCAGCCCCTTCCTCTATAATTTTAATGATACTGACTTCTCCCAAAAATTCGCGGCTGAGAACCGCATAGGCAACCTGGCCGCCGTCTTCGCCTCCCTGGCGATCTTCATCTCCTGCCTCGGCCTCTTCGGCCTGGCCTCCTTCGTGGCCGAACAACGTACAAAAGAAATAGGTATCCGTAAAGTCCTCGGCGCAGGCATCGGCAACCTCTGGGCCCTCCTCTCCAGCGACTTCATCCGTCTGACCCTCCTGTCTATGTGCATCTCCATGCCCCTCATAGGCCTGGCCATGAACAAATGGCTGCAGAATTACGAATACCACGCCCCCCTATCCTGGTGGATCTTCGCCTCCGCCGGCGCCGGCATCCTAATATTAACCCTGATCACCGTAAGCTTCCAATCCCTGAAAGCCGCTCTCATGAACCCGGTTCAATCCCTGCGCTCGGAATAAGCATCGCCCGGTTAATTCCCTGCGCTCGGAATAACGACCGCCCATTAAACCCCTTCCTTCCCAATAAAATCCGCCAGCGTCAACGCCGCCATATCCAATGCCCTCCCCTAACCCCGCCGGCACGAT
>JAMFRX010000418.1 GCA_026224995.1 Puia dinghuensis | reverse complement strand
GCAACTACCGCAACCAGTGGCCCACCATCAACAACGCCTTTATCACCTCTACCATCTCCGTAGACGCCCCGATAATGACCAACAAGCTGCCCGAGAACGACACCTGGGGCATCGGCGTCATGGGCATGACCGATAAGACCGCCAGCGGCATCCTCAACGATAACTACTTCTCTTTCTCCACGGCCTACCACAAGGCCCTTGACGAAGACGGGTATCACTCCATCGGCGTCGGCTTCCAGGGAACATACGCCCAGCAAAGCCTCGACGGTACCCGGCTGACCTTCGAAGACGGTCTGCAGCTGGACGGTACCTTTCTACGCTCGCCTTCGGAAGCCATAAATTCGGAATTCGTGAGCGTCCACTACTTTGACGCGGGTATTGGGGCGCTGTACAATGCCTCTACCAACGGTAACAACAACTACTATTTTGGGGTGTCGGCTTATCACCTCAACCATCCGAAGGTCTCCTTCTTAGGTGTCGATACCATCAATATCCCCACCCGTCTGACCTTGCACGGCGGCGGCTTCTTCCCGATCGCAGGCTCTGCCAGCACCATCTATGTCAGCGGCCTCGTGAACAACCAGGCGGGCTCCCGTGAATACGTCCTCGGCGGCGCCTGGCAGATCGCTGCCAGCACGGACGAGGCCAACCCCGTGAACTTCTATGCAGGGCTCTGGGGTCGCTTTACCAATAATACCACAGACGCGATCATTCCTTATGTTGGCCTGGATTACAGCGATTTCAGCCTGGGCATCACCTATGACGTGAATGTCTCTGCCCTGCAGACGGCTTCCCAAAGCCGCGGCGGTATCGAGCTTTCGCTCATCTATATTAAGAAGAAGTCCAGCGGACAACACGGTATCCCCTGTCCGCGGTTCTAGTGAGGCCAGTGCATGATCGGCGACCCGCCCCGTTATATGCCGGTGGCCGTCTTTGGCCCGCTCACGTACTTATTTCCCTTGATAAAAAACCGGTAAGGCAAGGCCGCATCGGCCCCCGCATAATCGACCCCGATACGCGGCGTGGCGACGATCTCCGACCGCTTAGCCTTATAGCCATCATCGCCGATCCAGACATCGCCACCCAGCAACGTCATCCCCGAATGGAGTGTCAGCAGACCCATGGCCTTCGACAGATTTCCCGGCCCCCGTGTCAGGGTATGATCCAGCTTTTGCTTTCCCACGCGTTCCAGCATCACCGGTATGCCTTCCAACGGCTCCAATGCCCGGACCAGCACCGCATGCGGGGTATCCTTCCTGTTCGTCACGACATTAAAGAGGTGGTGAATGCCATAGATCAGGTATACATAGGCGGTGCCCCCGGGTCCAAACATCACCTCCGTCCGCTTAGTCCGTCGCCCCGACCAGGCATGACTCGCCTTATCGATCACCCCATTGTAGGCCTCCACCTCCACGATGCGCCCCGTCGTCCGCCGCCCATCGAAGCCCGTTACCAGCACCTTCCCCAACAGGTCACGCGCCACCGTTACGACGCGGGTGCGGTCGTAGAAAGCGCTGTTTAGGGGTTTGGGGGCCGGCATCAGTCCATTATTGGGCTCCGGTTGCGACGCTCCCTTGTGCTGCTTAGGCAGTTTGGCCATTTATACGTACGTTTGAGTGACCCAAAGTAAACAAAAAGAAAAGCACGTTGCTCAAAGAAATTATCATAGCCTTCGAATCCTTCAGCAAGGCGCATCACTTCATCACCAAACACAAGCTGTGGAAGTGGATCCTGATACCCGGCATCCTCTACACCATCCTCTTCTGCATCGGCATGTACTTCTTTTGGGAATCCGCGGCTACGGCCGTGGCCACGCTTAGCCACTTCACCCATATAGACAGGTTTCTGCAACATCGCCAGAGCCCCACTCTGAGCTTCTTCTTCGTCATGGGCGGCATGATGGTCCATCTGGTACTGGTCTTCTTTTACTTTTCGTTCTTCAAATACCTGTTCCTGATCCTGGGCTCGCCACTGTTTGCTTACCTCAGCCAGCTCACCGAAGCTCTCATCAGCGGCAAGGGTGAGGATTTTAAGATCAATCGGACCCTCCTGTTCCAGGACGTGCGGCGCGGCATCCGCGTGGCGCTGCGCAACTGCATGTGGCAGACGGTGTATACCTTCTCCATCCTCATCGTCTCGTGTATCCCAATTATTGGCTGGATCATGCCTGTGGTCTCCACCTTCGTGGAGTGCTATTATTATGGCTTCTCCATGCTCGATTATAGCTGCCAGCGGCACCGGCTTTCACAGTCAGCCAGCCAGGAGTATATCGGTCAGCATAAGGGCCTCGCCATCGGCAACGGCATCATTTTCTACGGGATGCACTTTGTACCCATTTTGGGCTGGGTGCTTGCGCCGGCCTATGCCGTGATCGCCGCCACCATCAGTCTTTATCATCAGAATCTGGAATAAGCCATGCCCGAAGCCAATCCGCCATCCAAGCCCTCACAGCCGGGCGCCATTGTCTACCTCATACCCTGTTGGCTCGAAGAGCAGGTCACCGCACCCCTGCCCGCCTATCTGCTGGATGCGGTCAGGCAATGCCAGGTCTTCTTCGTGGAGAATGAACGGTCTGCCCGGCGTTACCTGAAAGTGCTCTGGAAAGAAATGGTCATCGACGACTATGAATGGTATCCTATACATAAGGCGGAGGAAGAGGTGAAGGCCGTCTTCCGTCAGAAATTGAAGGAAGGCAAGAATATAGGTCTCATCAGCGAAGCCGGATGTCCCGGGGTGGCGGATCCCGGTCAGCGCCTCACCGAAGCGGCGCACCAGGCCGGCGCCATCGTGAGGCCACTCGTAGGGCCGAGCTCCATTCTCCTCGCGCTGATGGCCAGCGGCCTCAATGGCCAGCAGTTCCGCTTTGCCGGCTACCTGCCCGTCGACACTCCCGGTCGTACCAAGGCTATTAAGGACTTGGAAGCGGAATCCCAGCGCCAGAACTGCACGCAAATCTTCATTGAGACGCCTTATCGAAATAATCAGGTGTTAGCTGCTTTGTTAAGCAGCTGCAAGCCTACTACGCGGGTTTGTGTAGCTGCTAATCTGACCGGGGCGGGGGAATATATTAAGATGCAGACGGTGGGGCAGTGGAAGCAGGCGGCGCTGCCGGAGCTGCATAAGCAGCCGGCGATCTTTTGTTTGTTGGCGTGAAGCGCTAAAGATTATTTCCCCGGCCCGATAGAGATGATGCTATCCACCACATACTGGCTATATCCCCGCCACGGTATCGTCCCGATATACTCCGTATAATGCACCTGCACTTCATGCCCGCTGGCCACCTCCAGCCGCTTCGCGACGGCCTCGTCGCTCACGGAGAACAGGAATTCATTGGATTGCATGGAGTTTGGCTGCTTCGACTGCAGGCCCGCCTGGATGAGCTCGCCTTCGTAGGTCTTGAAGATATAGCCCTTCCTTACGACGTAGTTGAGGGTCCCGGCCTTGACGCCGTCGCCGAAGACCTTGTAATACCGGAAATAGATGATGAGCACCACAGCAAGGGCGAGAATAATCACGATAATGCGAAGTATCTTTTTCATTTCAGTAGTTTTATTTTCCAAATCCATAGTTGTCCACGAGATAGATCAGTGCCGCCATGTTCACGGCGCCCAGCTCCAGCTCCCGCTTGTTCACATTCTCCAGCACATCCGCGCGGGAGTGGTGGAGGTCGAAGTACCGTTGCGAATCCGGCAGCAGCTCGCCTACTACGGCGCCCAGCTGCGGACCCAGGGGCGAGACGTCGGAGCCGCCGCCGCCTTTCTGGAACTCGTATACACCATAGGGCTGCAGCAGCTGCAGCCAGGGCTTGATATTCGCCAGCTGCGCATCGGACAGGGCGAGGCTGAAGGCTCGGGGCGTGAAGCCGCCGGCGTCGGATTCCAGCGCGAGAAGGTGGGTCTCTTTGGCCTCTTTTGCGGCTTCGGCATATTTTTTACCGCCGCGGCCGCCATTCTCTTCGTTGGCGAAGAGCACCACGCGAATGGTGTGTTTCGGTTTGTAACCGATGGCCTTGAGGGCCCGAAGCACTTCGATAGATTGGACGCAGCCCGCGCCATCGTCCTGTGCGCCTTCCGCCGGGTCCCAGGAGTCCAGGTGACCGCCGACGGTGATATACTGGTCGGGGAATTCCGAGCCTTTCAGCTCGCCGATGATGTTGTGGGCGACGGTGTCGGGGAGCATTTGGGCATTGGTGCGGAGGTATACTTTCACCATGTCGCTATCTTCCAGCATAGCCGCGAGCCAATCGGCATCCCGAAGGCCTACCGCAGCGGCGGGTATCTTCGGAAGACTATCGTTGTACATGAGTGCACCGGTATGTGGGTTGTTGTCGACGCTTTCGCCCATCGTTCGAACCAGCACTGCAACCGCGCCATATTTCGCCGCCCTGCTGGGACCCAGGGCCCGGTAGCGAACGGCGTCGCTATAGGCCTTGAAGGTCTCGATGAATAGGGGGTTGAACTTATAGTTGTAGAAGACGATCTTGCCTTTAATTTCATTTTTGCGCCGTTCCAGCTCGTCAAAGTCATGGATCAGCACCACCGGAGCCCTAACGCCCGCAGGCCCAGTGCCCACGGAATTGCCCAGCGCAAGGATATCGAGCCGGTCCATGAACATCACCTTCGTAAACGTGGCCCCCGTGTCCCCCTTGACTACCGTTTTGCCGTCAGCCAGGCCAGTAAATGACGCCGAATCCTTGCCACCCCTTACCCAATGCGGGACCATACACTCCTGCATCCACACCTTCTCCGCCTGCGCATCCTTCAGCGCCGCCTGCCCCCATGTCTCCGCCTTATAGAAGCCGGCGCTGCCCGACAGCCGCGCGCCCACCGTCTTGGTCAGCACCTTCAGGTTGCCATAGGCCTTCCCATCCGTGAGGATCGTATCCGCGAGCCGGCGGATCAGGGCAGAATCGACCGCAGTCTGGGCGGAAGCCCGCGCTAAGAAAAAGAATAGTAAGCTAAAGGTCAACAATTTAGGGTGCATCGATGTTAATTTCCACTAAAGATAAGAAATTGGTGACTTCCTGCTTTACCTTAGCACCCGCAAAACTCTTACCATGCGTATAGGCATCGTCTGTTACCCGACCTTTGGCGGCAGTGGCGTTCTGGCAACCGAGCTCGGTAAAGCCTTGGCCGACAAAGGCCACCAGGTTCATTTTATCACCTACCAGCAACCGGTGAGGTTAAACGAATTTAATGCGAATATTTTTTATCATGAAGTGCGGGTTACCACCT
>JAMFRX010000417.1 GCA_026224995.1 Puia dinghuensis | reverse complement strand
GACAGTATATTGAACAGCTATCTAAGCGAAGCATGGCCACAGCTCTTTACCCGTGGAGGTGCGACCGTCATGCAGGTCGATGGTACGCTGGGGGTAACGGCAGCGATCTCTGAAATGCTTGTTCAATCGAACAACGGGTATATTGATCTGCTGCCAGCGTTGCCTGCGGGGTGGTCGGAAGGAGAATTCAACGGTGTTTGTACGGTCGGGGCATTTGTACTGGATATTAAATGGCAACATAACTTTTTGATTTCTGCGAAAGTCCTGTCCAAAAAAGGAGGCCTGTGTCGAATTTTTACGGGTGCAAAAATGGTGGAATTTCCGACGGTGGCGGGGGGGGTGTATGAGGTTACTCCCTGACGAGGTCGATCATTCGCCTGCTACTAATCCTTACATAGGTTAAGTACTTAACTCAATTCAATTACCGGAAAAGACTTACTTTAGTCGAAACTGAGACTGATGCCCACCAAAAACTTTCTGCTCCTGTTATTGCCCATTTTGTTGCTGGCCTCCTGCGTGGCGGCTCCGGGAACACCGGTCTATTATCAACCGGTGTATTATGGACCTGGCATCGGTCTGGGTACTATTGTCGCCGTGGTCGTTTCGTGGAGCAGGAATAAGTCGATTTTGCTGGCGATTTTATGTGGGATATTGGGTTGGATTTATGTCATTTATGCGATTATTGTTCCGAAGAGGTGATTTGGTCGCGCACGGGACGTGCTATCCCGGATGACCATGGCCGAAAAGGTGGCCCAACTGCGTAGTACATTGGACTCACTATTTAAGCGGGGTATCGGCATGATCAATTCCGGTTTTTACAATCACTTGAGCACTCAATTGATGAACATGCGATTTGGATAGGACTCCAGGATAGATGAGCTATTGGACGAACGCGCCATTTTTCATATTTTGATCCCTAATATGGAAGAAAAACGACCAAGAGACTGGCTATACATCATTTCACCTTGTGTGATCGCGATGGTGCTGGCCGTTTTCGGCATCATCGACGCCGCTGTAAGCCTTAAAGGCACCGGCGGGTGGAGCGGGATTGTTATTATTATCTCCTTTCTATTCCTTTTGGTATTCAGATACCGGTTTCTGCTCCGGGGACACCGGTTAGAAGTAACGGCCGCCTGAAAGGTTACAACAGTTAAAGCGTATACTTTACAGTATACATTCATATGAAACAATACGTTTTAACTGCTTTGGGCCTGTTGATGGCTGGGGCCTCCCTTTTGGCGCAGCCGTATAAAAACGCTGGCCTCCCTATCCCCCAACGCGTACAGGACCTTTTGTCCCGGATGACCATAGAGGAAAAGGTCGCCCAACTGCGAAGTACCTGGAGTGCGTTTCCCCGCATTAATGACGCGGTATTAACCGACCCTCATCAGATGGACTCCCTATTCAAGCAGGGGATCGGCATGATCAATCCTGATTTCGACAATACGCTTGAGCACTCAATTGATTACCGGAATGCTATACAGACCTACCTGCGGACCAGGACCCGGCTCGGCATCCCGGCGATCTTCCTCGACGAAGCTCACCACGGCCTGCTGGCGATGCAGTCGGATGTCTTCCCTACCTCTATCGGCCTGGCCTGTAGCTGGGATACGCTGATGACGGAGCATATCTACCAATTTGTGGCTCGCCAGGCGAGCTTGCGTGGAACTGCTATGGTTCTGGCGCCGGTGATCGACGTCGTCCGCGACCCCCGCTGGGGTAGGACGGGAGAGACATTTGGGGAAGATCCCTATCTGTGCGGGCTGATGGGCAGCGCGGTCGTTCGCGGCTTCCAGGGCAGTAGTGACGGGAGTATTCCGGCGGGGCATATTGGGGCCTGTTTGAAACATTTTACCGGCCATGGCGAGTCCGAAGGCGGCGTCAACCAGGGTCCTGCCGATCATCCCGAGCGGGTGCTGCGAACCTTTCATATGGAGCCCTTCCGGCTGGCGGTGACACGCGTTCATCCCGCGGGCCTCATGCCGGCTTATATCGAGATCGATGGGGTGCCCTGTCATGCCAATGCCTGGCTGTTGAAGGATGTACTACGCAAAGAATGGGGTTATCAGGGAGTGGTCGTCTCCGACTGGTGGGCGATTGATCAGTTGTATCAAAAACATTTGGTCGCTGCTGATCGGCGCGCTTCTGCACTCATGGCATTTAATGCCGGGGTGACCGTCGACCTACCGATGGGAGCGAATTATGCCGACCTCGTGGGGCTGGCAACTTCGGGGCAGATCGATTCTGCGGCGCTGGATCAAGCCGTCAGCTATGTGCTGACGCTAAAATTTAAGCTGGGGTTATTCGACCGGGATCGTAGCGGGCCGGTTTCGCTGGCTGCTGCTCGTAGTGTGATTGGGTTGCCCGAGGCCCGTGCGCTGGCGCTGCAGGCGGCTGAGGAATCTATGGTGTTGTTGAAGAACGACCACCAGCTGTTGCCTCTTCGGCCCGGCCAATTTAAGAGGATTGCGGTGATCGGACCATGCGCCGCTACGAATTACCTGGGGGATTATTCCGGCGTACCGGTTCGCAATGTCTCGCTGCTGGAAGGTATTCGGTCGCGGGTGGGTTCCTCTGCCCAGGTCGTTTACGCCAAGGGAGTTGATCTTTCACTTAATGGGGACACCGTTAGTTTAAATAATTTTCAATAT
>JAMFRX010000416.1 GCA_026224995.1 Puia dinghuensis | reverse complement strand
GGCTACTGGCAGCATTATGCCCTGCCCAACAAAGCAGCGATCAAGTCGCTGGCGATCGATTCCGCCGGTAGGATATTCGTAGGTGGGGATGACGAGATCGGCTTTTTCTCTCCCGGCGAGTCCGGTATCCTCCGTTACCATTCGTTGAAGGAGAAGCTGCCGGCAGAGGCGCAGCAATTCGCCGATATCTGGAATACCGTGATCTACCGGGGCGCCGTCTTCTTTCGTACGAACGAGGCCATCATCCGCTGGAAGGACGATGCCATGCAGACCTTTGATGCCCCCCATAACTGGCAGCTGATGGCGCAGGCCGATACGACACTCTTCGCGGCGGACAAGGACAAGGGGCTGTTCGTCTATCGGGACGGGAGGTGGGTGGAGGCCGCCTGTCCCAAGGAGCCCCTGCATTTCACGGGTATAGTACCTTATAAAAAAGATACTTTTCTGGTTGCCACGCTTAAGAACGGGCTATACCTGCTGAGCGGGAAGACCCTGGTGCGTAAGGCTACCCCTGCGGACGACCTGCTGGTTAATGATCTGATCAACAATATGCGGGTAATAGGCAAGGGCCGGTATGGGTTGGGTACAGCGACAGGGGGTGTGCTGATCCTGGACGGGGAGGGAAGGCTGGTACAGCGGTTCTCCAACGGCGAGGGGCTGCAGGACAACAATGTGCTGCGAATGCTAACGGACAGAGATGAGAATCTCTGGATGGGTCTGAAGAATGGGGTGTCTTTCGTCCATTACAATACGCCGGTGGAGCTGATCCGACCCATGCGGGACAACCAACTTGTAAGCAATGCCGTGCGTGTCTTCGACGGGAAACTGTATATCGGCACCAGCAACGGGCTTTATTTTATTCCGCTGGACCCGGCCATCCGGGATCTCAGCACGATGAAGGGAGTCTTTACCGAGGTCGGCAATACCAAGGGTCAGGTATGGGGCCTTGAAGCCATTGGCGGACAGCTGCTGGTTGGGCATCAGGATGGGGCTTCGGTAGTGCGGGGTGGAGTGGCCGTGCCTATCATGAGCAGGCAGGGGGTATGGGATTTCAGGGAGGTCGGCCTGGTGGAAGCGGAAAAAGGCGGTGACAGCGCGAGGCAGGGGGCAGCCGGGGCGTGGGGCGGAGGTAGGGCGATAGTGGCAGGCACCTATACCGGACTGGTGCAGATCGACGAGCGGAGGGGACAGCTGGAAGAGGGCGATAAGCTCAACAATCTGTATGAGGCGTTGCCGGTGATCGCTTACGACGGCGAACATACGATCTGGGCCTCGCATCCTTATCGCGGGGTGTTCCGAAATCCGCTGCCGAACGGGAGGGAGCCGACCTACTCGCATTATGGAGTGAAGGAAGGGCTACCATCCAATTTGAATAACTATGTGGTAATGGTTAACGGTAAGGTAACAGTGGGTACGGAAAAGGGCGTCTATGAATATGATGCGTCGACGGACAGGTTCGTGCGGTCGGCCTTCTTCCGACCTATATTCGGCGATACCAGCGTGGAGTACCTCAACCCGGACAAAGATGGAAATATCTGGTTCGTGAGCAGTCAACGGGTGGGGGTAGTCGATCTCAAGAAAACAGATGGGAAGAAGGCTTATTCGGTGGTCTATTTCCCGGAGCTGAAGGGTCAGACCGTAAAGGGCGCGGCCACCATCTACGCCTATAATAAGGAGAACATCTTTATAGGGTCTAACAATGGCGTCTATCACCTGAATTACAGCAAATACCTGGAATCCACGGGCAAGGTGACAGCGCTGCTGGGTACGGTGAAAGCCATTGCGGAAAAAGACAGCCTTATCTTCGGCGGCTACCCTGTGGCCGGCGGGTCTGTCGTGCGGCTGCCCAACCATTGGAACTCCCTTAATTTCGAATATGCTTCGCCTTTATATACTGCTACCCGCCCCGTAGAATTCAGCTACCGCCTGGAAGGCTTTGACCGGGAATGGTCGGGATGGACGGAGCGATCGGAAAAAGATTATACCAATCTGCCTTCCGGGGAATATACGTTTAGCGTCCGGGCCAGAGATGACCTGGGGAATATCTCCGCGCCGGCGGCCTTTACCTTCACCGTGAATCCAGCCTGGTACGAAGGCGGTTGGGCCTACCTGCTATACGGGCTGCTGTTGTTGGGGCTGATCCTGCTGGTGCGTCGCCGCCAGCGGCAGCGGCTGGAGCTGCACCGGAAGCAATATGAGGAAGAGCAGGAACGGCAGAACTACCTGCACAGCCTGGAGCTGGACCGGAAGGAAAAGGGGCTGATCGCATTGCAGAACTCCAAGCTGGAAGGGGAGCTACAATTCAAGAACAAGGAATTGGCGACGGTGACCATGCATTTAGTAGAGCGGGGCGGCATTCTGCAAAGCATTAAGGACGAACTGGTCGCGGTGATAAAGAGATTAGGCATCCCCAATCTCACCTATGAGTTCAGAAGCGTATTCCGGATGATCAACGATACGGAAAAGAGCGATGATGACTGGAACCGGTTTGCGTTGTACTTTGATGAGGTCCACAACAATTTTTTAAGCGCGCTGAAGGCAAAATTCCCCCAGTTAAGTCCAACCGACCTGAAGCTCTGCGCCTATCTGCGGCTGAACCTGAGCTCCAAGGAGATCGCGCAGCTGCTCAATATCTCGGTTAAAGGGGTGGAGGTCAGCAGGTACAGGCTGCGCAAAAAGCTGAATCTGGCGACGGAGACCAATCTGCACGACTTTCTGATAGAGGTGGCCTAAGCGCGGTCTAGGAAAATTTTCCTATATTTTTTTGGATGCTAGGAAATATTTCCTACTTTAGTAGCATGAAAGTGGAAAAACCAGGAAAGAAAGAGTCGTTGGAGCCGACGCGGTCGGAGCTGGAAATACTTCAGGTATTATGGCAGCATGGGCCCAACACGGTGCGTTTCGTCAATGACCAGCTGAACGAGCAGAAGCGGGAGGTGAATTATGCTTCTACGTTGAAGCTGATGCAGATCATGGTGGAGAAGGGGTTGCTCGTGCGTGACGAGAAAGCGGTGAAGCATGTGTATAGTCCTATCTCGGAGGAAAATAAGACCAAGGGGCTCTTGCTGGATAAATTCGTAGACTCGCTATTCAACGGGTCGGTGAGCAGTCTGATGGTGCATCTGCTGGACAACAAGCATGCGTCGCAGCAAGAGCTCGATGCGATCCAGGAATTATTGAAAAAAGCTAAAAAAGATATCAAATGATCACGCAAGCTATCTGCTGGACATTGCTGCACTCCCTATGGCAGGGGTTGGTGGCGGCCTTATTGGCCGGGGTCATCGTGATGAGCACCCGTAAATCGAAGGCGGTGGTCCGCTACAACCTGTTGATAGCCGATCTGTCACTTTTCCTCGTGGCGGTGGGCTTTACCCTGGTGTACCTGGTGGGTGCTGGTGGCGAAGGGGTGCGGGCCGGCGGCCCTGGCGGCGCTAAGGCGGCGACGGGGTTCACGGTCCTACAGCCGGTAGGCTATACCGTCTATGTGCAGCCGGGAAATGTCCTGCAGCGGGCGGGGAGCTATCTGAATGCGCATGCATCCGTGATCGTGCTGATTTGGATGATCTGTCTGGCGGCGCAGCTGCTGCGGCTGACGGGTGGGCTCTATCGCATACATCGTATACGGCAGACGAGCATTCTTCCTGTGAGGGGCGCCTGGGAGGAGAAGCTGGCTGTGCTGGCGAGGCAGATGGGGATACGGAGAAAGGTGGCGCTGCTGCAATCCACGGCGCTGCGGGTGCCTGCTGCCAGCGGCATACTAAGGCCTGCGATCCTGGTCCCGTTAGGGATGCTCGCCCAGATCCCTGCCGAGCAGGTAGAGACGATCTTCCTGCATGAGCTGGCGCATATCCGCCGGGGTGACTATCTGATCAACCTTTTGTTACACATATCGGAAGCGTTATTCTTCTTTAACCCCGGTATCCGGTGGATAGCTTATCTAATGCGGGAAGAAAGGGAAGCCTGCTGTGATGACGATGTGCTGGCGGCCACTGGCGACTCGAGCATCTATTTTGACGCGCTTGTAGGCTTCATGCAGTTTACCATCCGGGGGCAGGAGCTGGCGATGCCGCTTGGCAAGGGCAAGACCGATCTGCTCTGGCGTGTCCGGCGGATGCTCAACCAGGAAAATAAAAAATTACATACTATGGAGAAGACAGTTTTGTCATTGGGTCTGCTCGCGCTGGTGACGGTAGCTTTTATCAGCATGAGAGAGCGGGAGCCGCAGGCGCCGGTGAAGGCGGCGAGTCATCAGACGGTGAGTCGCCGTGTGAGTGTTTCACACCAAACGAAAGATACGTTACCCGACAAAGATAGCCGGCAGAAGATACACATCAATCATCTGAGCGTTTCTTCCAATGGCATGGGGACCACGACCAAGACGAAGCTGGTGGCGTCTGATGACGAAGGGAACAACTATATGCTGAAAGAAGTCGACGACGAGATCGTTGCGTTCAGCATCAATGGGAACGAGATACCGCAACAGGAGTATGAGAAGTATATAAATGTTCTTGAAGAGTTGGAGAGGCAGCGGGAGGAAATGACGGTGCCTGTACCGCCGGTACCTCCAGTGCCACCAGTACCTCCGGTACCACCTGTTGAGCCAGTGCCACCTGTGCCTCCGGTCCCGCCTGTATCGGCTGAGTATAACGAGCCAGTACCGCCGATACCGCCAGTGCCACCAGTTCCTCCCGTGCCTCCCGTGCCGGTAACTTCGGATACGCTTGTCCGGCACATCATCCGTGACATGCTGAAGGGCAATATCATCGATAACGACGACGTCCTATCGTTTGAGTTAAATGGCAAGGAATTTATCGTAAATGGGGTCAAACAGCCGGACGCGGTATTCCAGCTGTTCAGGCAAAGGCATATTAAGGACGCTGAAAATCTTGTTATCTACGAGCATCATGAAGGGACTACGCATACTGAAATACATTTGAAGTAAAGGATCCATAACTAAGGGTGAAGGTCTTTGACGAAATCCGGGTTAGCCATACCCATGGTCGGATTCTCGGAGAAGAAGCCGAAGGGCATCAGGGAAAAACCCATATGGTGCGCGGGCATGACGGGCCATTCTTCGGGCCGGACGATATGGGTGATGCCGGCGACATACCAAAGCACCACATCGTTGTTGCCGATGGGACGGTTACGGGCCGTCCATTGTTTCAAGCCATCATAGACTTTATTGCTGGCGGGGTATCTGCCGGCGGGGTATTCTTCTTCTTCAGCATATTGGGTAACCCAGAGCTGGTGGTCGAGAAATCCAGCTTTTTTCCGGACGACGGAGCCTGAAGGCATGAAAGGCACAGCCTGGCTACCGGGCATGAGCATATAGCCGGTATGCTGGCCGAGAGCGTTGTGGACGCTGCTGTTCATGATATGCCAGCACCGGGCGCTCTCGTAGTTGACATCGCGCTGTGCCTGCTGCTCGGTCATGAAGTGGGTATGTGCGACGACAAAGCCGTTACCATAAGGATTGTCTTTACCGGGCGGCACTAATTTGCTGTTCATTTCCATGACGCCGTTGTTCTGGCC
>JAMFRX010000415.1 GCA_026224995.1 Puia dinghuensis | reverse complement strand
TCCCATCCTCATCCTGGGCGGCTTTGTGATCGAGATCTTCGCCATCTTCCGGAAGGACAAGAAGGAAAGTCAATAAAGGCCAACCATGACCACAACCCAGGCTATCATCCAGGCTATCGTAGAAGGGCTGACGGAGTTCCTTCCCATATCTTCCACGGCCCACATGAAGTTCGTCAACCCCATGATCGGGGTCGACCCCAATGACAGCTTTTCGAACCTTTTCGATATCGTGATCCAGCTGCCGGCCATCCTGGCGGTCGTAGCCATTTACTGGCGGAAATTCTTTGATTTCTCCCGGATCAGCTTCTACGTCAAGCTGATCGTCGCCGTCATCCCCGCCATCATATTCGGTGTCCTGCTGGGCAAGCACATTGACCGCGCCCTGGACAACCTTTACCTGATCGCCTCCGTGATGATCGCGGGCGGCATTGTTTTCCTCTTCGTATACAAATGGTTCACCCAACCCACCATCGACGACGAGCGTCAGGTATCCAATAGCACCGCCTTCAAGATCGGCTGTTTCCAGGTACTGTCCATCCTGCTACCCGGCCTGAGCCGCAGCGCCTGCACCATCATCGGGGGCATGAGCCAGAAGCTCACCCGCAAGGCGGCCGCCGAATTCTCCTTCTTCCTGGCCGTACCTACCATGCTGGCGGCTACGGTAAAAAAATTGTGGGACGCGCATAAAACGCATCCGGACCTGCTGAACCGGGAGCATGCTACCCTACTGGGCCTGAGCAGCATCCTCGCCTTCTTCGTCGCCATCATCGTCATCCGCTTCTTCATCGACTTCCTCAAGAAATATGGGTTCAAGCCCTGGGGCTATTACCGCATCGCCGTCGGACTGGTGATGCTGTTCTTACTCTGGAGGGGTATCCTATGACGGAGACGGCATCCAATAAGGTTATCACCGGCTGGGCCATGTATGACTGGGCCAATTCCGTTTACAACCTCGTGATCACGACTACCTTCTTTCCCATTTACTTCATAGCCGCCACCCACCACGTTTTCAAGAGCGATTCCATCCCATTTCTGGGCCTGCATTTTACCAACTCTTCTTTGTACAGCTATGCGCTGGCAGCCGCTTACCTGATCATCGCGCTGCTCTACCCGATCCTGACGTCCATCGCCGACAACCGGGGCAATAAGAAGCATTTCATGCAATTCTTTTGCTATATGGGCGCCATCGGCTGCTCTGCGCTCTTTTTTTTCGACGGTTCCAATATCGGCCTGGGTATCCTTTGCTTTATCCTCGCTTCCATGGGTTTTGTTGGCAGCGTAGTCTTCTACAATGCCTATCTGCCGGAGATCGCGGCGCCGGAAGACCAGGACAGGGTGAGTGCGAAAGGCTATGCTTATGGATATATCGGCAGCGTGATCCTGCAGCTGCTCGGTTTTGCGCTGGTGCTGCTGACACAGGCTAAAGACCCCTTCATCGGTCCCCGGCTGACCTTCCTGCTGGTGGGCATCTGGTGGGCGGGGTTTGCACAGATGACCTTCGCCGTGCTGCCGAAACCGGGAGGTATCGCCGTTCAACGAACGAATATCTTTAAAGCGGCATTTTCCGAGGTCAGGAAAGTATATACAGAAGTAAAGAAACTGGCGGTCCTCAAGCGTTATCTACGCGGTTTCTTTTT
>JAMFRX010000414.1 GCA_026224995.1 Puia dinghuensis | reverse complement strand
TGGGCAGCCTGTATATCAATGATTTCACCGAATACAACCGGACCTTTCATGTCGTGGTGCAGGCCGATACGAATTTCCGTGCGCTGATCAGCGACATGGACAAATACTATGTCCGCAACCAGGACAGCACGATGGTGCCGCTGAGCACGCTTATCAATTACTCCCCGACCGAAACGGCGCCGCTGGTCCAGCATTTCAATATCTTCCGGTCCGCGGAGATCGATGGCTCCCCGGCGGCAGGCTTCAGCAGCAACCAGGCGACCGATTCGCTGATCGCCATCGCGAACAGGCTCCTGCCGCAAGGGTACAATTATGAGTTCTCCGGGCTAAGCTACGAGGAGATCCGGGCAGGGTCTACAACGATCTATATCTTCATGTTCTCCATCACGTTCGTCTTCCTGTTCCTGGCCGCCCTTTATGAAAGCTGGTCTGTACCCTTCTCGGTCCTGCTGGCCGTACCGATCGGCGCCTTCGGGGCGATCTTCACCCTGATCCTGGTACCCAGCCTGACCGATAACGTCTATGCCCAGATCGGCCTGATCACCCTGATAGGCCTGGCTGCCAAGAATGCCATTCTTATCGTAGAATTTGCCAAGGTGCGTGTAGACCGCGGCGAAGAGCTAATTCAATCCACGCTGGAAGCGGTGAAGCTTCGGTTGCGTCCGATCGTCATGACATCCCTGGCATTCATTTTGGGGGTCTTACCCCTGGTGCTGGCAACGGGTGCAGGCGCCGTCGCGCGAAGGACCATCGGCTATACGGTGCTGGGCGGAATGACCGCAGCTTCTACCCTGGCGATCTTTATTGTGCCCGTGCTCTACGTCGTCATTACCCGCATGACCTATGGCAAGGAAAAGCTGGCCTGGCTCCAGGCGCATCATGACGAGCTCATGGAAAAAGGCCGGAAAGTCGAAGCCGAGAATATCGATGCGGAGCTGGAATACGAACTTCAATCCTCTCGTGACCAGAATAAACAACAGAAAGGATGATTGCAAATACGTTCATAAAGCGGCCCGTCACGGCGATCGTCATATCGATAGTGTTGATGATCTCTGGCGTCATCTCCATTTTCAACCTGGCCGTCGACCAATACCCGAATATCTCGCCGCCTAGCGTCTCCATCAGCGGCAGCTACACAGGAGCCGATGCGCAAACGGTCGAGCAGACCGTCGCGATCCCCATCGAAGAGCAGGTCAACGGTACGCCCGGCATGGAATACATGCAGAGCACCAGCACCAATAGCGGTGGAATGAACATCAGGGTGACATTTGGCATCGGGACAAATGTCTATGTGTCCGCGCTCAACGTTCAGAACCGGGAGGGGATCGCATCGCCGCTGCTGCCCTCTGTGGTCAGCAAGCTGGGTATGACGGTACGCGCCAGCAACCCGGACCAGCTCATGCTGATAGCTATCTATTCTCCCAAGGGTACGCATAATATCACTTTCCTGGACAATTACACCAACGTTTTCGTGCAGGACGCAATTCTGCGCGTGCCGGGTGTCGGTGACGTGCAGGCGCGGACGGACCAGTTTGCCATGCGGATATGGATGGATCCGCAGAAAATGGCCTCCTATAATATCACGCCTGCCGACGTGTCCGCTGCCGTCAATTCACAAAATCAATATGTGGCGGCCGGATCGGCCGGTGCGCCACCGCAGCATTCGGCACAGTCCTACGAGATGAATATCCTGGTAAACGGCATGCTCAACAAGCCGCAGGATTATGAAAAGATGATCATCAAGAGCAATCCCAAGACGGGTGCGCTGGTCTATCTGAGGGATATAGCCAGGGTCGAGCTCGGCAAATTCACCTTTGCAAGCAATTCCTTTGTGGATGGCAAGCGCTGCTCCCTGCTGATGATCTACCAGGCCCCGGGGGGCAACGCCCTCCAGACAGCCGATGCGGTCTATGCCAAGCTGGACGAGCTGAAAAAGACCTTCCCCAACGACTTAGACTATAAGGTGGCCTTCGAGTCCATCACGATCATCCGGGTCTCGATGGAAGAAGTCGTAAAGACACTGCTGCAGGCGCTGGGCCTGGTAGCCGTCGTCGTATTGCTGTTCCTGCAGAACTGGCGGTCCACCATCATCCCGATCTTCGCCATCCCGGTTTCTATTTTGGGCGCCTTCTGCTTCTTCATCCCCCTGGGGTTCACGATCAATACCCTGACCATGTTCGGCTTCGTACTGGCCATCGGGATCGTGGTCGACGATGCCATTATCGTGGTGGAGGCGGTGCAGCATTATATCGATGAGCAGCATATGTCGCCCAAGGAGGCCACGTATCAGGCCATGAAGGAGATCTCCTCGCCCGTGGTGGCCATCGCCCTGATCCTGGCAGCGGTATTCGTGCCGGTGGGATTTATACCGGGTATAGTGGGCCGTTTGTACCAGCAGTTTGCCATTACCATAGCTATATCGGTTATGATTTCGGCATTTGTGGCGCTTTCGCTTACACCGGCATTGTGTACGTTGTTATTACGTCCCTCTCAC
>JAMFRX010000413.1 GCA_026224995.1 Puia dinghuensis | reverse complement strand
TATGGCCGGGAGTCCAGGCTGGCCATCGAGAGCAGCCGTAAATCCGTGGCCAGGATACTGAACGCGCATCCGGCGGAGATCTTCTTTACGTCCGGCGGGACGGAGAGCTCCAATACGGCGATCTCGGCTGCTGTGCGGGACCTTGGCTGTACGCATATAATCACTTCTCCCCTGGAACATCATGCGACGCTGCATGCTGTGGAGCATCTGCACAAGCGGGGCGAGGCGGCAGTCAGCTATGTCGAAGTATTGCCCAACGGGCAGATCGACGTGGAAGACCTGGAGCACAAGCTGGCCAACAGCGCGGAGAAGACGTTGGTGAGCCTCATGCATGCCAACAACGAGATCGGCACTATCCTGGACATTCATTCGGTAGGCGAGCTGTGCAAATTATATGGGGCCATCTTTCACTCCGATACGGTGCAGACAGTGGGCCATTTTCCCTTTGATCTGCGTAATACGCCGGTTCATTTTGTCACGGGCGCCGGCCATAAATTTCATGGGCCTAAGGGCGTAGGGTTATTATACATCAACGAGAATGTTCGTATCAATCCCTTTATCCATGGTGGGTCGCAGGAGCGGAACATGCGGGCCGGAACGGAGAATGTCTATGGGGTCGTAGGTTTTGCCCGGGCGCTGGAGCTGGCTACCGTTGCCTATGAAGCCGACAGCGCCTATATCAAGGGGCTGAAGGTATATATGATGGAGCAGCTCAAGAAGCAGGTGAAGGGCATCTCCTTCAACGGGGACCCCCTGGGCCGGAGCCTGTATACCGTGCTCAGCGTCAGCTTCCCCAAGACAGAGAAATCCGAGATGCTGCTCTTTAATCTCGATATCAATCATATCTGTGCTTCCGGGGGCAGCGCCTGTACCAGCGGTGTGGAGCAGGGATCGCATGTCATTCGCGCCATCAACAATAATCCCAATCAGATCACGGTCAGGTTCTCCTTCAGCAAGCATAATACCAGGGAGGAAGTAGAAGCCGTGGTAGGTAAGCTGAAGGGGCTGATCTAATTTTCTGCAACTTTGAACTAATCTTTTATACCCATGCGCTATGTCATCGGCGTAGATATCGGCACTACCAGTACCAAGGCCGTGGCTTTTACGGCCGGCGGAGAGGTGCTGGGAAGCGCCGGCGCTTCTTATCCGGTGTTTACGGATACGGGGGGCAGGCATGAGCTGGATCCCGACCAGCTGCTGGAAGCCGTGGTCTCCGTGCTGCGGGAAGTGGTTCTGACCGTCGGGGCTGCGCCGACCGGCGTGAGCTTCAGCTGCGCCATGCACAGCCTGATCCTGGTAGATAAGAGTGGAAAGCCCCTGACCCGGGCCCTCACCTGGGCCGATCTGCGGAGCGAAGGCTACGCTGCGGCGCTCAAGGGCAGCGAAGCGGGTCGGCGCATCTACCGGCAGACGGGCACGCCCATCCACGCCATGTCTCCCTTGTGCAAGCTCTTGTGGTTTAAGGACAAGGAGCCTGCGCTTTTTGGGGAAGCCGCGCGATTTATTTCCATTAAAGAATACATCTGGTGGCGATTGTTTGGCAAATACCAGATAGACTTTTCCATTGCTTCTGCCACGGGATTATTCGACATCCGGCGGCGCGAGTGGTATGCCGAGTCGCTGGAGCTGGCGGGCGTTCATCCTTCTCAGCTGTCCGAGCCGGTCCCTTCGACCCATTGGGAATCGGTGCTTGTGGATGGATGGGAGCGGCTGGGGTTGCCGCATGGGATGCCTTTCGTGATCGGGGGCAGCGACGGCTGTCTGGCCAACCTGGGGACGGGGACCGTGCGTCCGGGTGCTACCGCGCTGACGATAGGCACCAGCGGGGCGGTGCGGATGGCTGTAGCGAAGCCGGAATATGATCCCCAGGAACGTATTTTCAGCTATATCCTCACAGAAGAGCTCTATATCTGCGGCGGGGCCACCAACAATGGCGGCAATGTCATTCAGTGGTATGCCGATCTTGTGTCGGGCGATCTGGAGCATTTGCTGGCGGAAGCGGATACTGTCGCTCCCGGCTGCGACGGATTGGTTTTCCTGCCCTACCTGCTTGGCGAGCGGGCGCCTATATGGAATGCCGATGCCAAAGGTGTTTTTTTTGGAGTCCGGAGCATCCATAAGCGAGGGCATTTTATGCGGGCCGTGCTGGAAGGCGTCAGCTATAGTCTGCGGCAGGTGGGGGCTTCGCTGGAGGAAACGATCGGGCCCATAGAGCAGATCTATGCCAGTGGCGGATTCACGCGCAACAAGAGCTGGCTGCAGCTGATAGCGGATGTTTTCCTGAAGAAGGTTTGTGTGACGGCCCAGGCCGATGCGTCGGCTATTGGCGCTGCGATGATGGGGTGGAATGCGTTGGGTGTGCTTGCCAACCTGGATGAGGCCGCCGCGCTTGCGAAGGTCGTAGCTGTTTATGAGCCCGATGCCGGCCGGCATGCCGTCTATCGGGAGAACTACCGCATTTTTATGGAATTGTATGGCAGGCTGAAGGATCTGATGTAAGAGGGTTATCTCCCTTTCACCAGATCCCTTGGCAGGATACCGAACTCTTTACGGAAGGCCTTGGCGAAATGACTGAGATTGGAAAATCCTATTTCGCTGCCGGCTTGCTTGATGCTGCATTGTCCTGTGATCAGGAGATCCTTGGCGCGTTGCAGCCGGGCCTTGTTGTAGTAGTCATACAACGTGTGGCCGTATACCTGCTTGAAGAGGTTCTTTAGCTTGCTGGTGCTCATGAAGACTTCGTGGGCCAGCGATTCAAGCGAAGGGAAGCCTTCCAGGCGGCTGCTGAGGATATGTTCCACATGCTGCATGCTTTCCAGATCGTTTTTCTTCACGGTCCTGGGAAGCGCTGCCTGTTCCTGACGGAGGAAGGAATGGAGGAATTTTTCTGCGAGGTGGATGATGCCGGAGAGCATCCGGATGGGGCTCAGGGGGTCGTTCTCCTTCATCTCGAATAATTCCTTCAGCATAGTCCGGTGGGAGAGATTGATAAAGAGCGGATGTTCGCTGATGCTGTTCTCCCTTGCGAAAACGGTGAGCTTGTCGAAGATCTCGCGGGGCAGGTATTGCATGGCGAGCTCGTGCGAGCAGAAGATGAGCAGCCGTCTGACGTTGCTGCCTGCGGAGATCCGGAGGTAAGCGCTATCGCGGGCATCGGTGAGGAAGATATCGTTACGGAAAGGGCGTTTATCGGTGACGAACTGCTGCCTGTGACCTACCAGCAATTCCTTTTGCACTTCCACCATGTTGAAGGAGATAACGAAGCCGGCGGCTCCGGACTCGCGATGGAATTCCAGATCACAGCCGAGCTTGAAATTCATGACCGCATAGGAGAGATGTGCATTTACATTGTGGGCATGAATTGTTCCCGAGCCCCATTGTGCGGGGATCGTGAGCAAACGATCTTTGACGGAAACATTCATCCGGCCTGCGAGCCCGGCCAACCATTCTTCGAAGTTCTTCAGCTGGAAAGAGTACATAACCATATTCACAAATTTTTGACACGTTTACTTAAAAAACAACTTCTCTCAATGGCATTAGTCGCGAATAGGGGGGAGATTTGTGCTAAGCGAGCAAAAGTGCAAAATTAAGATAAAATGTTTTTCTTTTTTGGCTGTACAATTCCTTTATATAGCTGTAAAGGCTATTTAACAAAACTTTCAAGGCTATCCCTTATTGTTTCTTAAGTATTTCCTTAGGAAGAAGGCCGAATTCTTTTCGGAAGGCCTTTGCAAAATTACTGAGATTGGAAAATCCGATGTTGATGCCCACTTGCTTGACCGAGTAGTTGCCGGTCTTCAACATTTCCCTGGCTTGTTCGAGACGGCTGCGATTGTAGAACTCGTACAGCTTCATGCCATAGATCTGTTTGAAGCGGGTCTTGAGCTTGGTAGAGCTCATCATAGCCGTTCGGGAGAGCGTGTCGATGGAAGGGAATTTATTCAACTGGCTATTGCTGAGGATCTGGACGATGCCTTTGAGGGCTTCCAGATCTTTTTCTTTACCCTTTCCCCAGATCTTGCCATCGGGTAGCGTGAAATTGGCTTTGGTGAGGAAAGAGTGGAGGTACTTTTCCATCAGCAGCAGGATGCGGTTGTGCAGAAGAAGGCGGAAGAGAGGGGAACTGGTGTCCGCGGTATGGATGTCTTCCAGCACGGCTCTGTATTCGAAGGGAATGGGTTCCCTCGCGCTGGTGATTGCCTGGTTGTCGACATAGGAGTAGAGGTTCTCGAGGATCTTCTTTTGCAGGTGCCGGGTGAGGAAGGCGGCTGGGAAAAAAAGGCCGACGCGTTTTACGCGGGTATTTTTTGTCAGCGTCGTTTCTTCTTCTACAGCTGTTTTCATAATGACGGGAGCTGGGTTGAAGAAGAGGCAGAGCCCGGCATCAGCCGACTCCTGACGGAATAGCACGAGGTCGTCCTTGAGCGTGAAGTCCATGATGGTATAGGAGAAACCGCGGGGATCGTGGACGGCATGGATGAAGCCTTCGCCTAATGCGGGAGGGAACACCATTTTTCCGCCCTTGACCGGGAGGTCGAGCAGATTGCTGAAATCACTAAGCCACTGACGGAAATCATTCAGTTGGAAAGAAAATCGTATCATAGAACGATCGTTGAATTGACTCCGGGATGGTAGGATCGGCAGTTCCATCGCCCCTTTGTTAACGTAAAATAGCAAACGAAAAGATTCGGGTCGTTTTTTAGGACTTACAGGAATTGGTAAAGGACGAAATGTCCTTTTAAAAGGACGAAATCGGGATTAACTGCAATGGTGGCGCAGTTAAGGGGTAGGGGGATTTGTGGGGGCGGGCCGACCAGGCGAGCGGACGAACTGCGAGGGCGGCCGGCTACTACAGGTGAGGTGAGCCGGGGGCGTTTATTTGAGGCTGCTTTTGATCTCCTGCAGCTTAAGAAGGGCTTCTACGGGGGTGAGGCGATTGATATCCGTGTCTTCGAGCAGCTGGCGGATGCGGTGGAAGGTCTCGGTGTGTTCGTCGAAGATGGAGAGCTGCATTTTTGGAGGCGCCGCCTTTTTAAGGGATTCTGCGATGGGGGTTCCTACATGCTTATTTTCCAGCTGGTGGAGGAGCTCTTCGGCTCTTTGGAGGAGGGAGGGCGGCATGCCGGCCATCCTGGCGACGTGGATGCCGAAGCTGTGGGTGCTGCCGCCGGGCGCCAGCTTTCTGAGAAAGATCACCTTGTTGCCTACTTCTTTGTTGGTTATATGATAGTTATGGACGCGGGGGAGCTTCTCTTCCAGCTCGTTGAGCTCATGGTAGTGTGTGGCGAAGAGGGTTTTTGGCGCGAAGGGGGAATTGTGCAGGTATTCGGCGATGCTCCAGGCGATGGAGATGCCATCGTAGGTGCTTGTTCCTCTGCCGATCTCGTCCAGCAGAATGAGGCTGCCGGCGGTGAGGTTGTTGATGATGCTGGCTGTTTCATTCATCTCCACCATGAAGGTGGATTCGCCGCCGCTGAGGTTGTCAGAGGCGCCGACGCGGGTGAAGATCTTGTCTGTCAGCGGGATGCGGGCAGAATCGCAGGGAACGAAGCTGCCCATATGCGCCATCAGGGTGATGAGGGCTGTTTGTCGCAGCAGGGCGCTTTTGCCGCTCATATTGGGGCCGGTCAGGATGATGATCTGTTGAGTGGCGGGATCGAGCAGGACGTCGTTGGGGATATAGGCTTCGCCGGTGGGCAGCTGCCGCTCGATCACCGGGTGACGGCTGCCCTTGAGGTCCAGCTCCCGGCCTTCGTGCAGCTGTGGCTTTTTATAATTATAGTGCAGCGCGTTGGCGGCGAAGCAGAGGAGGCAGTCGAGCGTGGCCAGCAGGTTTCCGTTGGTCTGCATGGGTGCGATCGATTGCTGTAGGAAGACGAGCAGCTGTTCGTAGATCCCGAGCTCCAGCGTCAGCATCTTCTCTTCTGCGCCGGTGATCTGCTCTTCGTATTCCTTGAGCTCCGGGGTGATATACCGTTCGGCATTGGCGAGGGTCTGCTTCCGCATCCAGTCCGCCGGCACTTTGTTCTTATGTGCGTTGGTAACTTCCAGGTAATAGCCGAACACGTTGTTGAAGCCTATTTTTAGCGACGAGATGCCTGAGCGTTCCGCTTCTTTTTGCTGCAGCTCCACCAGGTATCCTTTCCCACCGGAGGCTATTTTCCGGAGTCTGTCCAGCTCTTCGTGAAAGCCGTGGCGGATGGTATCTCCTTTGTTCGCTGCGGCGGGTGGGCTGTCGGCGATGGTCGTTCTGATCTTTTCCAGCACGGCGGGGCAGGTGTCGAGGCGGTCGGCCAATGCTTTGAGCCAGCCTTCCGGGGGGAATGCGGCAGCCGCTTCCTTGATCCGGGCGATGTGTTCCAGTCCCCGGGCCAGCTGCAGGAGCTCGCGCGGACCGATCTTCCGGATGGGGATCCTGGCGACCAGCCGTTCGATGTCGCCGCATTCGTTAATATGCTGTGCGAGCGCGCTTCGCAGTGTTGGGTCTTTAATGAAGAGCTCAACGGCATCTAATCGATGGTGGATTGCTTCCGCCTCCTTAAGCGGCATCAGCAGCCATCGTTTGAGCATGCGGGCGCCCATGGGGGAGACCGTGTTGTTGAGGACCTTGAACAGGCTGTGGCCTTGTGCGCCTGTTTCCGGCTCCATGAGCTCCAGGTTGCGGATGGTAAACTTATCCATCCAGAGGTGATCTTCCCGGTGGATGCGTTGGATGGAAGAGAGGTGCTGGAGGTGTGGATGTTCGGTATCCTTTAGATAATACAGGATGGCGCCTGCGGCGATGATGCCGGCTTTCATGCTTTCGACGCCGAATCCTTTGAGGGAATGGGTTTGGAAATGCTTGAGCAGGCTTTCCGTGGCGAAAGCTTCTTCGAACAGCCAGCTTTCCAGGGTATAGGTGAAGAATTTGCTGCCGAATACTTCTTTGAAGTGCTTTTGAAAGCTGCGTTGAAAGACGACTTCTGCGGGCTTGAGGGTTTGGAGGAGCTTATCGGCATATTCGGTGTCGCCTTCTGCGAGCAGGAATTCGCCTGTAGAGATGTCGAGGAAGGAGAGACCGATGGTGGGGGCGGGCGTGGCGGCTGACCAGTCATCGGGGAAATAGATGCCTGCCAGGAAGTTGTTGCTGCTGCCTTCCAGCAGCTTGTCATTGGTGGCTACGCCGGGCGTCACCAGCTCGGTGACCCCTCTTTTCACGATGCCTTTTACGGTCTTTGGGTCTTCCAGCTGATCGCAGATGGCCACGCGGTGGCCGGCCTTTACGAGCTTATGCAGATAGGTGTCGAGCGAGTGATAGGGAAAGCCTGCCAGCTCGGAGGAGGAGGCGGCGCCGTTGTTGCGTTTTGTAAGGGTGATGCCCAGCACTTTGGAGGCTACGATGGCGTCTTCGCCGAAGGTTTCGTAGAAGTCGCCGACGCGGAACAGCAGGATTGCATCGGGGTATCGTTGTTTGATCGCCCGGTGTTGTTGCATCAGTGGGGTATCCGCGTTACTTTTTGCCATAATAAGATGGGCCTTCGGCCAATGAGCCTTTGGCTCATTCCGGCAAAAGTAAGGAAGCCGCGACAATTCGCGGCTTCCTTTGTGCGGGGACTTATCCCCGGTTTTTCATCAGAACCCGCCGCGGCCGGCAGGCCGTGGGGCGGGCAATTCTTTTCTTGGCAGCTTCTCGTCGCGTTGCGCGGTATTGTAGACGAAGGCGGCGACGATGGTCGCAATCTGTTTGAGGTCGTCCTCGCGCAGGTGTTCGTAGGAGTCCATGTTGGTATGGTGGGTGCGGGTGCTGTATTCGATCTCATCCTGGATGAACTGGAAGCCGGGGAGTCCTACCGCGTCGAAGCTCTGGTGGTCGGTACCGCCGGTATTGCTGATGGTAACGGTAGTAGCGCCGAGGTCGTGGAAGGGTTCCAGCCATTTGGTAAAGATGGGGCGGCAGGCTTCGTTGCCCTGGAGGTAGATGCCTCTGACCTTGCCTGTGCCATTGTCTATATTGAAATAGCCTGCGAGCTTCTCGTGAGCGGGGAGCAGCTGCATGGTCGCGGGGTCGGCGAAGGTCTTTTTTACGTATCCCCTGCTGCCCAGGAGGCCTTCTTCCTCGCCGCTCCAGAGGGCGATGCGGATGGTGCGCCGCGGCTGGAAGCCCAGGGTCTTGAGGATGCGGATGGCTTCCATCATCACGGTGCAGCCGGCGGCGTTGTCGGTGGCGCCTGTTGCGCTGTGCCAGGAGTCCAGGTGGCCGCCCAGCATGACGACCTCGTCTTTCAGCTTCTTATCGGTGCCTTTGATCTCGGCGATGACATTATAGCCTTTGGTGTCGTCGGTAAAGAATTTTGTCTGTATGTCGACGTCGACGCTTACGGGTGTTCCTGCTTTCAGGAGGCGGACGATAGAGGTATAATCTTCGAGGGTGATGACGATGTCCAGGAAGTTTGCGGGTGCGTCGGCTTTATAGGCGCCGCCGCCCTGGACGAAGAGGGTGCCGTCATGACCGCGGGGGGATTCACTGAGGATGGCTATGGCGCCTTCTTTTTGGGCTTCGTTGCGCAGGGCGGCGAGGAAGGCCATGGCGCCCCGGTTGAATCCGGCGCGGCGGCGGCGCATTTCCGCGGTGTCTACGGGCTTCATGACGACTTTTGACATCGAGTCCAGCTGGTCGTCGGAATAGCGGTTGGCGTCCGGCTTGAAGCTTTGCTGATAGGCTTCGTCGAGCTCCGGGATCAGGATCTTGCCTGCCATCTGGCCTTTATAACGGTCGAGCCCGGCCGAATCGGTGGCGCTTATGAGGAGGACCGCCGCCGACTTAGGGCCGTTGGTGCCGTCGCACCAGGCTTTGGGATAGGCGATCAGGGGCTTATAATAGGGGGCGGTGAGGGCGATATAGGACTTTTCCAGCTCCCAGCCTTTGCCGAACTCGCCCCAGGGGTCGAGGGCGGCGCCCGAAAGCCCCCAGTCGGCGAGCTGTTGTTTGGCCCAGTTGGCGGCCCTGTTGAAGCCGGGGGAGGCGGTGAGGCGGTTGCCGCTGGCATCGGTGAGGTGGAAGGCGATGTCCATGACGTGGGAATGCTGGAGTCCCTCTTCGCGGATCTTTTGGATGGTGGCCAGGTCGATCTTTTCGCCCTGGGCGAGGGTGAGGCCTGGCGGGAAGAGGAGGGTGGCAAATGCTATGGCAGGGAACAGCCTTTTGAGGCTGGCGCAGGTCTGTTTTCTCATGAGCGAGTTTTTTCTTTTAAAGGTAATTACCTTTGCACATGCGTAAACTGGGGATGGATGAGCTGCAGCGGTTATCGGTGAATGAATTCAGGGAATCGGAGAAGACACCGGTAATCGTGGTGCTGGACAATATCCGGAGCATGCACAATGTGGGCAGCGTATTCCGGACGGCGGATGCTTTTCTCGTCCGGGGCATCTATCTTTGCGGGTATACGCCGCAGCCGCCCCACCGGGATATTCATAAGACCGCGCTTGGTGCTACGGAGACGGTGGAATGGCGATACTTCAGCACGGCGGCCGAGGCTGTGCGGGAGCTGAAAGCCGGGGGGATAGGGGTATTTGCGGTGGAGCAGACGGAAGGGAGCGTTTCGCTGCCTTTGTTTTCTTCGCGGCATTCCGGTCCGCTGGCGGTCGTCTTCGGCAATGAGGTGGAGGGAGTTGGGCAGGAAGCGCTGGCGCTTTGTGATGGGAGTATCGAGATCCCGCAGTGGGGGATGAAGCATTCGTTGAATATATCTATTGCGGCGGGGATTGTGTTGTGGGAGCTGGTAAGGGGACGGGCCATCGGGATTAATAAAAAGGAACTATGAGTACAGTAAAGAATTATCTAAGCTTAATCCGGTTCTCGCATACGATATTTGCGATGCCGTTTGCGATGATCGGGTTTTTTCTGGGGGTGATGCGTCCGAGAGGGGTAGGACAATGGAGTTTGAACAGGACTTTAGGGTGGGGCGGCTATCACACGGACCATATCATCCTGTTTGTGCTCGTAATCCTCTGCATGATCTTCGCCCGGAGTGCGGCTATGGCTTTCAACCGTTGGCTGGACGTCAAATGGGACGTGCTAAACCCGCGTACGGCCATCCGGGAGATACCCAGGGGCATAATCAGCAAGAGCAGTGCGCTTCGTTTCGTCATTTTCAACTGCGTTGCCTTTATCGTTTGCACCTGGTTTATCAATCCGCTGTGTTTTGGATTGTCTTTTGTGGCATTGGCGGTCGTGCTAGGGTATAGCTATACCAAGCGTTTTACTCCGTTGTGTCACCTGGTGCTGGGGTTAGGTCTATCTCTTGCACCGATCGGGGCCTATCTGGCCGTGGTAGGGTATTTCGACCTGGTTCCTTTGCTTTTCTCCTTCAGCGTTATTTTCTGGGTCAGCGGCTTCGATATCATCTATGCGTTGCAGGATGAGGAGTTCGACCGGTCGCACCAACTCTACTCTATGCCTTCCTGGCTGGGCAAGGCCAAGGCGCTGCGGGTTTCCGAGCTGCTGCACGTACTGAGCGCGCTGTGTGTGGTCGTTGCGGGGTTTTATGGCGGATTCGGCTGGTGGTATATGGTCGGGGTTACCGTTTTTATGGGCATGCTGGTGTACCAGCACGCAATCATCAAGCCGAACGACCTTAGCAGGGTCAATCTCGCCTTTATGACTGCCAATGGGATAGCCAGCGTCATATTTGCCGTGTTCGTCATTCTGGATATGTATATGTTTCAGCTGCACATGGAGCATATTTTTAATGCGCATATTTAAAAATTATGCGTATATTTGGGGTGTGAAGGAAAGACTCAATTTAACCATCGACGGGGCTTTACTGGAAGCCATGAAGGTCTATGCGGCTAAAAGGCAGACGAGTGTCTCTGAACTAGTAGAAAACTATTTCAAAAGCGTCACCAGGCCGGTTCAGCGAAAGAATATGTTAGATATGGTCGATGAGCTGGAAAGGCCGGACATCGACCCTAAAGCCGATCTTAAGGAATTGTTTTATAAGGAGCAAGGAGAAAAGTATGGCGTTTAGGGTATTTGTCGATGCTAATATTTTGCTTGACTTTGCCCTCAAGCGGACGGACTATTATGAAAGTGTCCGAAAATTGATGGAGTGGGTTGTGGAAGGTAGGATCGAGGCATATATTACTCCGAGTATCGTTCATATTGCGGGGTATTGGTTGGCTGCGACGTTTAAACCGGAGCAAGCCAAAGCGTTCCTCCTGACAATTTTGGCAGACGTGCGGGTAATCGATATTGGGCACGAAACTGTGGTGAATGCGCTCCATTCCAAGATACCTGGTATAGAGGATGCGCTGCAATATTATACGGCCTTACATCATAAGCTAGATTATTTTATCTCAAGGGATAAGGGTCTGCAAAGAGCGGCCATACCGATTCTACCGGTGTGTACTCCTGAAGAATTTTTGAAAAGAAACAACTGATATGGCGCGTATCCTGGCAATAGACTATGGGCTCAAGCGAACCGGGATAGCGGTGACCGATCCTTTGCAGATCATCGCCACGGGGCTGACGACGGTGGAGTCGCCGAAGCTGCTCCCTTTTCTGAAGGAATATGTGCGGACGGAGCCGGTGGAGCTGATCCTGATCGGTGAGCCCAAGAACTGGGATGACAGTGATACGCATGCGACGAACATGGTGCGGCATATCATGCAAAGGCTGCGGAAGGAATTCCCGGCGATCCCGTTGTTGGGTGTGGATGAGCGGTATACCTCGAAGATGGCATCGCGGGCGATGATCGAGATGGGGCTTAAGAAGAAGCAACGGCAAAACAAGGCTTTGGTGGATGAGATCGCGGCTACGATAATGCTGCAGGAATATCTTGGCCGGGCAGGGCAATAAAATTAATTTTTAGCATATTTGTACTATGATCTTACCAATTGTAGCTTATGGAACGCCCATTCTGCGGGTAGTTAGCAAGGAAATCACTCCCGACTACCCTAATCTCGCTCAGCTGATCGCGGATATGTGGGAGACCATGTATTCGAGCAGTGGAGTGGGACTGGCGGCTCCGCAGATCAATAAGGATATCCGGCTTTTTGTGATCGATTCTGCACAGATCTTCGAGAATCTGGAAGAAGGAGAGAAAGACAAATATCCGGACGGACCTGGTGTGAAGCAGGCATTCATCAACGCGCACATCACTTCGCTGGATGGGGAGGAGTGGGCCTATAATGAAGGGTGTCTGAGCATCCCCAAGATCAGGGAAGACATCTTTCGCAGCGAGGAAGTGACGCTGGACTATGTGGATGAGCAGTTCGAGCCGCATACGGCCACCTTCAATGGCATCAGTGCCCGGATCATCCTGCATGAGTATGATCACATTGAGGGGAAGCTTTTTATAGACTACCTGAAGCCCTTGAAGCGTAAATTGCTGAAGAGTAAGCTGGATGATATCACCAGGGGGAGGATCAATGTAGACTACAAGATGAGCTTTCCGCGTTAGGCGGCTATCGCTGCAAGCCTGTGGCGCTGGTATATGTCCGCCATTTCCCGATGACGGTCTTGATATCCTCCGGCAATTCGCTTTCGAAGAGCATTTCCTTTCCTGTAGCAGGGTGAACGAATCCGATGGTCTTGGCGTGCAGGGCCTGCCGGGGGCAGGTGGCAAAGCAGTTGTCAACGAATTGCCTATACTTACTGAAAACGGTGCCCTTCACGATCTTGTCTCCGCCGTAAGTGTCATCGTTGAACAGGGGATGGCCGATATGCTGCATATGTACCCTGATCTGGTGGGTGCGGCCGGTTTCGAGCACGCATTGCACCAGGGTGACATAGCCGAATCGTTCCAGGACCCTGTAGTGGGTTATCGCTTCTTTTCCGTGTTCGCCTTCCGGATAGGCATCGAAAAGTTTGCGGAAGCGCTGGTGGCGGCCGACGTGCGCCACGATGGTACCGGCCTCTTCCCGGAGGTCGCCCCAGACCAGCGCCATATATTGCCGTTTCACAGTATGGTCGAAGAATTGTTTGGCCAGGCTGCGGACGGCTTTTTCAGTTTTTGCCAGGACCATGAGTCCGCTGGTATTTTTGTCGATGCGGTGTACGAGGCCCCAGCGGGGTAGGGATTCCTCGCTGAGCGTGCTGTTCTTTTCCCGGAGATACCAGGCGACGCCATTGATGAGCGTTCCGCTGTAGTTGCCGCTGGCAGGATGGACGACGAGTCCGGGGGGCTTGTTGATGATCATCACCTCCTCGTCTTCGTATTGGATATTGAGGGGCATTTGTTCGGGGATGATCTCTTCCCCGTGCGCTTCCTTATCGGAGTAAAGGACGATCTCGTCCAGGGGCCTGATCTTGTAGTTGGCTGACACCTGTTTGTTGTTCACCAGCACCATACCGGCTTCGAGTGCTTTCTGCATCTTGTTGCGGGTGGCGTTTTCTATGCGGGCTACCAGGAACTTGTCTATGCGGAGCGGTTCCTGTCCTTTGTCCACTTTGAGGTTCAGGCGTTCGTACAGCTCTTCGGACCCGTCCGAGGCGGGGCTTTCATCCAGCTCCTTGTCTTTTTCCTGCTGCATAGTAGAAATTTGTGCAAAAATACTAAATCGTAACTTTGCAGGCATGCAAATAGTCGTATTCGAGGATTTGGGCCGGATGAATTACCAGGGCGCCTGGGATTACCAGGAGGCGCTGTTAAAGGAGAATGTGCGCATCAAGACGGAGGCGCGGGTCGGCGCCGGTGCGGCGATGGGCAGCGGCGAGACAGGAACTGGTGGCAATACGGCGGTGGGCGGACAGGCGGCTGCTGTCGGGGGCGCAAAGGCCGAAGACAGGACGGGCGGGGATGCAGGGTCGGGTACGACTCATTACCTGCTGTTCGTTGAGCATCCGCCGGTATACACGCTTGGGAAGAGCGGCCATGAGGAGAATATCCTGATAGACGGTGGTAAACTGCTGGAACGGGGAGTGGAGCTCTTCCGGACCAATCGTGGCGGGGATATTACGTTTCATGGGCCCGGTCAATTGGTGGGTTATCCCATCTTAGACCTGGAGAAATTTCATACCGATCTGGGCTGGTACCTGCGGAGTCTCGAAGAAGTGGGCATCCGGGTGCTGGCGGACTATGGGATCCGCGGAGAGCGTTCGGCCGGCGAGACGGGAGTCTGGATCGAGCCGGGCGTCAAGGGGCGGGAGCGGAAGATCTGTGCGTTGGGGGTGCGTTGCAGCCGGTGGATCACCATGCATGGGTTTGCGCTGAATGTCAATATGGACCTCTCCTGGTTCGGCGATATCATTCCCTGTGGGATCAGGGGTAAGGAGGTCACGAGCATGGAAAAGGAACTGGGGCGGCGGGTGGAGATGGAAGCCGTAAAGGAGCGCTGGAAGGCGAGGTTCGAGGAGGTTTTTGGAGCGGAGGTCAGGTAAGGGATAGGAAGCGACAAAGGGGCAATGAGGCCGGAAAGAAAAGGAAGGGCAAGAATTGGGGAGTTCGCTAGAACTCCTTTGGAATAAGGAATTTATTTTTTTCCTTGAGCTGGTCGCCGTCATAGAGCTCGAAGTGGAACCACCCCGAATGGTGGAAGTTCGTCTTATCGAGTATGAGGGTTGGGTCCCTGATCTCGGAGACCTCGAAGAGCAGCTTGTTATTCTCATCGAAAAATTTTACTGCATAATGTCTTTTGGCCGCCTCGGGGAGGGCAATATGGATATTGCCAAACTTGCCTGCGAAGACATACGAGGAGGTCTTATAGACCTCCTTTGCGATGAAGGGCTTGATCAGCAAGGTGTCGCCGTCGATGAAGATGAGGGTATCTTTTGTGCGCTGCAGGATTGAGTCCCGAAAGGACTGTACTGCGGTCCCTGACAGCTGAGCGATCAGGCTATCGCCTTTGCGAACATACATAGAGCTGTTGATGGAAAGTTGGGGAAGTCCGTGGATCGTGGCGGGGGTCTTGATGCTGGACCGGGTCTTGCTGTCTGCAGGACTGATGAAGAGCACCCGGGTGTCGGCTGCGCGGACGACGGATTCGTCTTCCTTGTCGGCGGCGATGGCGGTTGTGGTCTCGCCGGGCTGGGAACGCGGTCGTCTTGACGGGGTAAACAAATACTTACCATTGTCCAGGACGACGAAGAGCCGGTAATAGAAGTTGGGATGCGGGGCTTTGTTGTCTACGGCGCCATTTTCCGGAAGCCGGGGATCGGGGACCGTGAGCAGGGTAGTGAAATCTTTTAGGCTATCTGTTGAACGTTGGATACTGATTTGAGCCACAACGGGATAATTGTTATGCCAGCTGATGAGTATTTTTCCGGGGCCGCGTGCGGCGGCCGTGAACCGGGGAAGCGTATCCTGCGCCCGGAGGACAACTGTAAGTAAGATGCCGATAAACAGTAATCCTACGGTCCTCTGCATGAAAAGCATAACGTATCTGTTCAAAAGATGTTTTAGATAGATATAAAATAGTACAGGTATGTCAAATTCCGGGCCTAAAAGTTCAGGGCCCCTGGTGGAAGCGATCTGTTGCCCTGTAATCCGCCGCTATGGATGACCAATAAATGGGATTGGGGCGGAAAAAGATCCCGGGTGATGCTATCTTCTACCGCGTAAAATAGTTTTCCGGTGTAGACGATGTCAGTCGGGATGCCGGTATCCTGGTGAAAGTCATTCATAAAATCGAGCAAGGACTGCGGGTGACGGGCGTAGCCGCCAAAATGATAGCCGGGGAGGAGCCGGGCCCGGGTGAGCTGTTCGGGGGTGAGCAAGGGGTGGGATCCGTTGGGAAGAAGGGCCGAAATAGTATCGATGCCTTTTAGCACCGGAACGCCTATGACCTCCTGTGTGGGGTAAGAGGCGCGGACGAGTCCGAGGAAGGTGGTGCCGGTGCCGACTGCACAAAGGATATGGGTGTAGGATGCGGCATTTGTTTTGCTTAAGATTGCTTCGCTGCCGCGGATGCCGGGCATTCCACCGCCGCCTTCCGGGATGATATAAGCGCCGGGATAGCGGTGCGCCAGCTGCTGCAGGAACCAAGGCTGTTCTTTTTGCGCATATTGCTGCCGGGAAATAAACTCCAGCTGCATGCCGTAAGCGATGGCGTCCTGCAGGGTTGAAGATAGTGCAAACGATTGCTCTCCTCTGACGATGCCGATAGCGGGGAGGCCTGCCTGTTTTGCCGCATACGCGGTGGCGACAAGATGGTTGGACCATGCGCCACCGAAAGTGAGGATGGGCGCGCCGGCGGCCAACTGCAGGTGCTGTTCCAGCTTATACCATTTGTTGCCGGATATGACGGGGTGAAGCTTGTCCAGCCGTAATACATCGATGCTCAGGTGTTTTGCGGCCCCTTCCGGCCTTTGGAGCGGCTCGATGAATGATGGAGGATTCACTGTAATGCTTTATTTTCGTGTCCTAAATTTAAAATTATCATAATGCAACCAACCCTTTTGATCTTGGCCGCCGGTATGGCCTCCCGTTATGGGAGTATGAAACAGATACAAGGCTTCGGGCCCAGCGGAGAAACGATAATGGATTATTCCATCTACGATGCCATCCGTGCAGGGTTCACAAAGGTAGTGTTCATTATCCGGAAAGATTTTGCCGATGACTTTAAGAATATCTTCGAGCCGAAGCTCAAGGGAAAGGTAAAGACGGATTATGTCTACCAGGACCTGCACAGCTTTACCGGTGCGTATGCCGTCCCGGCAGAAAGGACCAAGCCCTGGGGTACGGCGCATGCTGTGCTCTGTGCGAAAGATGCGATAAAGGAGCCCTTTGCCGTCATCAATGCGGACGACTTCTATGGCCGTGACGCCTTCGAGAAGGCCTATGCTTTTCTTACAAAAGATGTCAGCCCCAAAATGTATTGCATCATCGGCTATGAGCTGGCGAAGACGCTGAGCGACAATGGCACGGTGAGCCGCGGCGTCTGCCAGGTGGATGGGTCGGGCAATCTCGTCTCCATCGCCGAAAGGACCAAGATCTATCAGGAGGGCGACAAGATCACCTATGAAGAAGGGGACAAGAAATACAGCGTTCCGTTCGACTCGCAGGTATCCATGAACTTCTGGGCTTTCGATCCCAGCATGTTTGCCTATACGGAAAAATTATTCGGTGCTTTCCTGAAAGAACAGGGAACGAATCCCAAGGCGGAATTCTTCATCCCGATAATCGGCGATAAGTTCATACAAGAAGGGGCGGGCGATATCAAGGTCATCCCGACCTCGGCCCAGTGGTTTGGCGTTACGTATAAGGAGGATGCGCCGGGTGTGCAGGCCAGCTTAAATGCGCTGATCGATAAGGGGGAGTATCCGAAGAATCTTTGGAAATAAGAGATAAAAAAAAAGCCCGGGACATGTCCCGGGCTTTTTTTTAATTACGTTTTACGATGAAGATGTAATCTTCTATACGTTTTATCTGTTTGCTCCGATCCATGCCCCGGAGCGCGGAGCTCACCGGGATCCTGAGGCGGGCGAGGTTGCTATCGATCTTTTGCAGACTGCTATCTGCTTTAATGGAATCGACGGCGCGGAAAATATTCTTGGAGCGGACAGCGAAGACCATTCCCTGGGCGTTATGCTGGCTGGAGGTCACGATACCGATGACTTCGCCATCATTGTTGAGCACGGGCGTTCCGCTATTGCCCGGATTGGCGGCGATTGTGAGCTGGAAGGCTGTCGTGTCGCCCTGGAAACCAGTGGCAGCGCTGAGATAACCTTTATTGTAGACGATCTCGGGCCGGGGGTATCCGAGCGTAAACAGGTCTTCGCCCAATTCGCCATCGGCTTTGCTGATACCATAGGGCAGGCCGTTGAAGGCGTGATAGGAAGTGTCTTCTATCTTGAGCACGGCGAGGTCTGCTGTTGGGTCCAACTGGATGATGCGGGCATCGTATTCTCCTAATGAATTTTGTACTTCGATCCGGGTAGCGCCCCGCACCACATGGGCGCTGGTAATGAGATAACCCTTTCCATCGATGAGGAAGCCGGTACCGGTGCCATCGAAGGTGGTTGACGTCTGGGCCGAATTAAGCTTAGAATCGATGTTTTTGAGCTTGTTGCCCTGGGCTGCCACCTGGCCGCCGAGATAATCCAGCCGCGCCGCGCTTACTTTGGGTGTAAGCAGGGAGACGAGGCTGCTGATGGCCAGCGCGGTGAAACCGGCGATGGAGGCGGCCACGAAGACCACGCGCTTGTACTTGTTCCACAGGGTCACGACGATGGCGGGGCGTTTTTCCTCGATCTGGCCATCCGCGGACAGCTGGCGGTGAACATCGGCCAATTGGGCCTTTATCCGGCGGGTCTCGCCATATTGGTCGAAGCGTTCCAGGAAAAGGGTGTGTTCTACGACTAATTGGTCGACATCCGGATTGGTGCTCCGGACATGTTCGAAAAACGTTTTTTCCTCGGGGAGCATCTCTCCGCGGATATAACGTTCGACGGCTTCTAAGAGGGCGGTGTCTTGCATCTTGCGCACTATTTATTAAACTGACTGAATATTTTTTTCAACCGCATGAGGCATTTGTACTTCTGGTTCTTCGCATTGTCCGCATTGGTATACCCAAAATCGCCTGCTATTTCGACCATGCTCTTCTTCCCCAGGTAGTAGGCCTCCAAAAGGCTTTTGCAGGGCTCCCCGAGGTTATTCAGGGACTGCTCCATCACCAGGAAATCCTTGTTGCGCTGCTCGTGTTTCTCCAGCTCTTCTTCTACCGGTACGGTCTCCTCCAGGTTTTCCACTTCGGGAGAGATCCGCTGCATCTGGCTCAGGCGTTTAAGCCAAAGCCGGCGGCAGACGGAATAGAGGTAGGTCTTCAACTGACTGTTCAATTCAAAGGAGCCGGATCTTGCTTTTTCGTAAAGTACGATCATGGCTTCCTGAAAAATGTCACGGGCATCGTCGGGGTAGCCACTATTGCCGAGGATCAGGGACTGCACCATGTTGAAGTGCTGTCTATAGATCGTCTCGATGGCTTTTCGGTCGTTCTTTGCCAGTCCTTCGAGTAACTTTTGGTCGTTGGTCTCTGTCCTCACGCTATGTAACTGTGCTTTAATACCCAAATTAAACAATCGTAACCCAAATTAAGGGCAAAAATAGAAAATAAATCGATTGGGGCTTCAGGAGCTGGGCTGTATGTATTATATTAAAAAATATATAGAAATCATTGATTTTGGCGGGTTACTTTTCCTGTGACCGTGGTATTAACCACGAAACCATTCATTTAACGTAAAAAACAATCTCAAATGAAAAAGTTCTTTTTTGTAGCAGCCATCGCAGCCTTCGCAGCTTGTAACAACAGCGCCAGCACTGAAGCTAAGACTGATTCCACCAAGGTAGTTGACTCCACCAAGGTTACCGTTGATTCTACCAAGATGGCTACTGATTCTACCAAGATGGTCACCGACACTACCAAGAAGGACACCACGGTTAAGAAATAAGTTTTTATGGCAAGCAATCGTTAGAGGCTATTTTGTGATAGCCTTGACTGACCGGCTTCGTTCGTTGGGTAACCTTCGAGTGAATCCGGTCTTTCGTTTTTTGGGCTGGTAGTGGCCTCTTATTTCCGTTCCACGTTTGGCAGGAATCCGGTGAGCAGGCCGAGCAGGGGCAGGAAGGCGCAGAGCCGGAAGACGTGGCTGATGCTGGTCTTGTCGGCCAGGTGGCCCAGGACGGCGGCTCCGATGCCGCCCATGCCGAAGGCCAGGCCGAAGAAGAGGCCTGCGATGAGTCCGACCCTACCCGGCACCAGTTCCTGGGCATAGACGAGGATGGCCGAAAAAGCCGATGCCAGGATGATCCCGATGAAGACGGTCAGGACGCCCGTGAAGAAAAGATTGGCGTAGGGCAGCAGGAGGGTGAAGGGGGCGACGCCCAGGATAGAGAACCAGATGACATATTTGCGGCCGATGCGGTCGCCTACGGGCCCGCCGATCATGGTGCCTGCCGCTACGGCGAAGAGGAAGAGGAAGAGCATCATCTGCGAGGTCTGGACGCTCACGTGAAACTTGTCGATGAGGAAGAAGGTATAGTAGCTCGTCATGCTGGACATATAGAAATACTTGGAGAAGATCAGGACCAGCAGGATGATGAGGGCGGTTACGACTTTTGTCCGGGATATGGGGTTGATGGGAGTGGGTGCTGTAACAGTTCTTTTTCGGCGCTCGCCGAGGTTGCGGCTATACCATGAGCCTGTCCGGAGCAGGACGCCGATCGCGAGGACGGCAAATAAGCCAAACCAGATGATATTGGATTGACCGTAGGGGGCGACGATCTGGGCGGCAAGCAAGGGGCCGAGCGAGGAGCCTGCGTTGCCGCCCAACTGGAAGATGGATTGGGCCATGCCGCGGCGGCCGCCGGATGCCAGGTAAGCCAGCCGGGAGGCTTCGGGATGAAAGATAGAGGAGCCGACCCCTACCAGGGCTACGGCCACCAGGATGAGGGGGAAGCTATCGGCACGGGAGAGCAGCACCAGCCCTACCAGGGTAAAGCACATGCCGGCTGCGAGGGAATAGGGCTGTGGCTTCCTATCGGTATACAGTCCTACAAAGGGCTGGAGGAGCGAGGCGGTCAGCTGGAAGCAACAGGTGATCAGGCCGAGCTGGCCGAAGTCCAGGTGGAGGGACTTTTTCAGCAGCGGATAGGTGGAGGGGATCAGGGATTGCATCGTGTCGTTGAGCAGATGCGAGAAGCTGATGGCCAGGAGGATAGAGAAGACAGTTTTTTGGACGGTGGCCTGGGCGGCATCGGCGGGAGAGGAGGTCATTGTTGTGGACATGTGAGACAAGTTGATGGTTATAGTAGGCTTTGGCCAGGGGATCAGGGATTTACCTGTCTGGCTGGGCTATTTTCTCTGCATATTGCCAGGCCTTTTTGGGGTCCTGGTCGACAATGCTTTGCAGCAGCTGTTCGTGCAGGTGCTGGGTCGTTATAAAGGAATCTGTCGTCAGATAGGCTTGCCTGAAATGTTTGCCCATCTGTTCGGCGACGCTGCGATAGAGGTCGGCGAGGATATCGTTGCGGGCGGCCACCGCCATGGCGACATGGAACCGGATATCGGTATTGATGGCTTCTTCCGTATCGCCCGAGCGTGCGGCGACGGCCCGGTGTTCCAGCAGCGTTCTCATTTTCACTATATCCTTTCGGGTACGGAGCAAGGCGGCTTTTTGGGCGATCTTGATCTCCAGCAGTTGCCTGACCTCGTCCAGGTCACCGGCGGCGGCGCGGCGAAGCCGTTGCGGCAGGGGTTCGGCGATGCCTTGCTGGGATTCCACTATCGTGCCTGAGCCCTGGCGGACGCTGAGGTGGCCGGTATTGGCCAGGATCCTGACGGCTTCGCGGATGGTGCTGCGGCCTACGCCGAACTGGGTCATCAGCTCGGGTTCCGATGGTAATTTGTCGCCCGGCTGGTATACCCCCAGGGACAGCTGCTGTTGTAAGCGGCCTACGACAGCGTCGGCGAGGGAATGGCGGGGGAGGGGTGTGGTAGTTTTTTTCATCGTATCATCTGATGACTTAGAACAAAGGTAAGAAGCAACGATTCAACCCCAAAAAAAACTTATTTTTTTGGGGTTGGGGCTTATTTCCTCACGCCCAGGCCATAGTCGTAGTACAGCGTATGGAACATGGAAGAGACGTAGGGCTCGCCGTTGGAGAGGTGCTGGTAGGCTTTGAGGATCTCGCCGATGGCCTCGTATTTATGCACGTAGGCGTCGATGCCGGCGACTGGCATCTTCTCGATGATCAGCGGGTCATAGGTATTGGAATAGATCATCACCAGCGGCTGGCCGAAGCGTTTCTTCAGCTCGGAGACGGCTTGTTGCAGGTTGGTGGAATATTTATCCTGGAAGGTGCCGGTGATCACGAGATCGAAGATCGTATTGGCATAGGTTTTTGCTGAGAGGGCGGTGAAGATATTCTCGGAATATTCTACCTGGGCCGATGGGTTGACGGACCGGAAGACTTCCTGGAATGCAAGGGGGATCAGCGGCAAATCATCAATAACGAGGATTCGATCCAAAGGGGTGGTGGCGTCGTAGTGCGTTACAAAGGGCATGGTTAAGGTATAGCTTGATACGGTTAAAGGTTGCCAGGGCCCTGTGACAAGAACAAATATATAAAAAAATAAATATGCCGGGGGAATTCTTTAGTGGAGGGCGTCATACCGCGGGGGAATCGGCGGGCGTCATACCGCGGGATTTTCAAGGCGGGAGCAGTAGGGTTCAACGGTTCAGCCGATAAACGGTGTAGAGCAGGTCCAGCATGGGGGAAAGGTAGGATTCGCCTGCTATGAGCCGGGCGCAGGCCCTATGGAGCTCTCCAGTGGCTTCGTGCTTGTGGACGCAGGCTCCGATGATGCCATGGCCCAGCTTATCGATCAAAACAGGTTCATAGCGATCCGTATAGATCATGATCTGGCATTCGGGAAATCGTTGTTTTATTTCGGCCGCGGCCAGGAGGAAGGACCCTGGCGAATGATCTTCACCCGAGCCCAGGACGACCAGGTCGAAAGACTTGTCCTGGTATGCTGCTGAAGAGAGCACGGTGAAGATACTTACTGCATATTCGACCTGTACAGACGGGTAGATCGGCCTGAGGATCTCCTGCAGACCGGCGGCGATCAGGGGCATCTCGTCTACAAGGAGAACCTTATCGTACGTTAATTTAGGCATAGGGTATAGATGACCAGGGTATGCTGCGCAGCGGCGGCAGCGTGGCGACAAAGGTCGGACAAAATACAAGACATACAGGTATGTGTTAACCTGTATATTTGTATATGCGCATTGCGATCAACGGAATGGGCCGGATAGGCCGGTTGCTGGCCCGGCGGCTGTTAACCCTGGAAGACATCGAGCTTGTGGCGGTCAACGACATCATGGAGCCGGAGAACCTGGCTTATCTGCTGCGGTACGACTCCATTTATGGCACTTTGCCGGACCCGGTGACCTACCGGGAAGGGCATATAACGGTAGGCGACAAGCGATTTTCGGCCTTCCGTACGGAAGATCCCGCGGCGCTTCCCTGGGCAAAGCTCGGGGTAGACATCGTGCTGGAATGTTCGGGTCGGTTTACGCATGGCGAGGGGGCTGCCATCCATTTGTCGGCCGGCGCCCGCAGGGTATTGTTGTCCACCACCGGCTCGCCGGACCTGCCGCTGCTGATCTACGGTTTCAACAATCATCTGCTGACGGCTGGGGTGACAATTGTCTCGCCCGGTGGGTGCATGACCAACTGCACTACGCATGTGCTATACCTGCTGAACCAGATAGGCATCGAGTCGGCGCAGGTGAATATCCTGCATTCCTATACTTCGCGGCAGGAGCTGGTTGATGCCCCGCACAAGCAGCATCGTCGTGGCCGGGCGGCGGCCGAATCCATCATCCCGGTGGAGATCGATCTGGCGGCATCCCTGGAAAGGCTGATGCCGGTCCTGAAAGACAGGATCGCCACTGTATCGACGCGGGTTCCTGTGGCCAATGGCGCGATGGCTGATTTTACCGTACAGCTGTCCGCGGCGGCGACGGTGCGGCAGGTCAATTCCCTCTTTGAGAATGCTGCCCGCCAGGAATACAAGGGCATCCTTGAATATACGGAGGAGGGGCTGGTGTCGCTGGACGTCAAGGGTAATACGCATTCGTGCGTCATAGACGGCGGCCTTACGTCGATGGTTGGGCGGCAGGTAAAGCTCTTTGCCTGGTTTGATAACGAGTATGGGTATACCAGCAGGATGATCGACTGGCTCTATTACTGGAAGAGACATTTATAAACTTATAGATATGAACGTATCACTTACGGGTAAGACGGCCCTTGTTACAGGTGGCAGCAAGGGTATCGGCGCGGCTGCGGCTTTGTCTTTGTCGGAGGCGCGCGCAAGAGTCGCTATTTGTTCCCGCGATGCGGCGGAGCTGAGCAGGACAGCTGCGGAGATCGAGACGAAGACCGGTCATCGTGTTCTGGCCATTCCCGCGGATGTGACCTCGCAGGCCGACGTGGAGCGGTTAGTGCAGGAGGTACAGTCTTCCCTGGGCGGCATCGACATTCTAGTCAACAATGCGGGCGCGGCGGGTCAGATAGGGCCTTTTGAGGACATACCGACAGAGCTATATGCTTCGCTTTATGAGCTGAACGTGGTCTCGATGGTGCGGCTCGTGAAGCTGGTGCTGCCTGCGATGAAGGCCAAGAAATGGGGCCGGATCATCAACATCTCTTCGGAGAACGGGCTGCAGCCAGACCCGGATATGATGCCTTATAACCTGACAAAGGCGGCTATCATCAACTTCAGCAAGAGCCTGTCCAAATCGGTGGGCGGGTACAATATCCTCGTGAATACCGTGTCGCCGGCCTTTATCTATACTCCGCTGGTAGCCGGCATGCTCGATGAGATCGCCGCGAAGAGCGGCGT
>JAMFRX010000412.1 GCA_026224995.1 Puia dinghuensis | reverse complement strand
TGCCTTGCGTTCCAGCTGGCATATTATTGGTGATCTGCCGGACATAATCTGCTCGGCCGCCGATGGTTAACCATTTGTTCAGGCTCTGCTCGGCAGTCAACCCCGCAAAATACTTCTTGGAGCCGATGGTAGGCATAATGCCTTCCTGATTTAAATAACCAACGCTAAGCGCATAGTTGCCGCCCTGACCGCCACCGGAAACCCTTACACTGGCTTTGGTGATCGGAGCCGTTCTGAAGAGCTGATTCTGCCAGTTGTTGTTGATGTTTTGCCAATTAGCTGGCAACCGGATACCTGCCGTATCGCTGGCCTGACCGGCATTGGTGTATTCATCGATTTGCAGATCGTGCAGCTGTACGCCGTTTAAGACAGGAAGCTTTTTCGTAACGGTCTGATAGCTTTGGGAGAAATCGGCATCGATCCGGGGTGTGCCGCTAACTCCTTTTTTCGTGGTGATCTGAACAACACCATTGGTGGAGCCGGCGACACCATAAATACCAGTTGCAGAGGCGTCTTTCAAAATGGTTATGCTGGCAATATTGTTTACGTCCAGGGTGGCGATATTATACCCGACAATACCATCTACAACATAAACAGGGGTGGCATTGCCGCTTAAAGAGGTAAAACCACGGATAAGTACTTGAAAATCCTGGCCTGGTGCGCCATTGAATTGTTGTACCTGTACGCCTGCAGCCTTTCCCGCCAGCTCTTGCATGATGTTCACTACAGGCCGCGCTCTTGCATCCCCGACGTTAACGGTGGAAATAGATGAGGTAACATCTTTTACTTTTTGCGTACCATAGCCGATCACCACTACATCATTTAAGCCGGTAAATTTCGAGGTCAATTTTACTGACAACCCACTTGTTTCTTTATCAATTGTGATTTGCCGCTCTTCATATCCCACAATAGAAAAAACCAGCGTCGAACCCTTGTTCACCTGGATACTAAATGCCCCATCTGAACCTGAGGTGATGCCACCAGCCTGACCTTTAATGGTGATTGAAACATTAGACAGTGGCATGCTGCTATCAGATGCGACTGTACCACTTACAGTTATTTTTCCCTGTGCAAATGAAAAATGAGAAGCGCTTAAAAAGAGGAGGAAAAAGAAAAAGACTTTCCTTCTTTGCATTAAGAATGCAAATTGCTTTTTTAACATGGCAGCTGAATTGGTTTAAAAAATTGTTTTTAAATCATCGTTATGACCCAATAGGGTGCTTTATACCATTGAGTCATGGTTCAGCGCTTTACCCTTAGTCAGATTGAAAAATATTTTTTAAACCGGGATTGGCTTACCAGCTGAACGTAACCCGAACCCCATCGGGACTGTTATCAAAGCCAAGGTACTCGGTGTGTGAACCGGCATCCCAGGAAAGATCCACATTCGATAACGCCTGACCATCCGCGCCGGTCACCGTCACGCTAACAGGCGACGAAGGCAACAGTACGCGGGCGCTATTCCGCGTATTCACAGGGCTTTTGGCCACAAACGAATAGCTATTGCCGGTCCGCTCCTCGGAATAGACCCTCGAAGCCGAAGCCAGGACCTGTGGCCGGCCCTTGTCACCAACCCGCTTGAGATCATATAACAAAGTCTGTTCTCCCGGCGCCACAGTCTTCTTCGGCAACACCGGCAATTGCGGATCGAAGAGATCGATCACCGGACCGTCGACCACATAAGGACGGCTGTCCGGGTTTTCATCCAATACGGCTACAATATCGTAAGGGCCCCGCTCGAGGTAGAAATTGTTTTTAAATAGTAACGGTCCCGTCTTCGCATCCTCCCCATAGGCCTGTTGGATCGTCCGCACGTACCCACTGTCTCCTCCGGGCTGCAAAACGAATTCCTTGGGATCCTGCCGGATCACATACACGAAGCCTTTGCCCACCTTGTACCGTCCGCGCCCTCCGTCCGTGTCGATACCCAGCGTTCGAAATAAATGCTGCGAAGGCGCCTTGAAATGATTTTCCTTCGTATCCCACCATTCCATGACAGGCTGATAAGGATCTTCATCCTTTCCGCAATAGACCAATACTCCACCCTTACGGACCCAATTGGCAAGGTAGCGGTGGACAACTGACGAATCCGGTTTCATATTGGAATAGCTCATCACCAGCACCTTGATCTTATCCAGGGTCGCAGGATATGCCAGATTCTCCATATGTACCGTCTGCACCGGTATGCCGCGTTTCACCAGCGGCAGCGTCTGCCCATAAAAATTGGAGAACTGCGGGTCGTCATAGCCATTGTGTGTCGGAAAACGCTGGAACATCAGCGAATTGCTCATCAGCACGCCGATCGATCCGGCCCCATTCACCACGTTCTCAGAGCGCGGCATCGCATTCAGCACATTGATCATGACCTGAATTTGCGTGGAGTAATACCTGGGTATCAATACGGCCGAATCGCTATTCGCCAACTTATACGGATGGGTATAGATGCGCTCCGGCCAGGGCATCACCTCGTAATGATCGATCGACGGATACAGGATCTTGGCTGTGAACGTTGCCTGGTAGTTCTTTTTGTAATCGGCCCAGTCCTTGGCCCGGTCCTCGATAGGATCGGTAAGGAAATAGACCTGCCGGCCTGTAGGCGCGGTCATGCTTAGCACGGAGCCATATTCCAGAAAGGCATTTTCGAAGACCCTTTCCTTTTTGGTGCCATCAAAATAAGTGGGCTCCCGTGCCGTTCCCGTCCATACCTGCGCAATATACCCGTCGATACCCGGCAGCGAAGCCAGACTGGCTTCGGGGCTCACGATCTGCCAGGAAGAATAGTTGACGAGCGAGTGAGTAGCGATATACACCTTTACATCCAGCCCTTTACTTTTACCATAAGCCTTTGCATAATCGGAGACCTGACGGATGGCTTCATAATACAGGTGATACTTGAGCTTGTTGGCCAGGTAGGTATTTTCCGCCGACGCGTCCTGCGGCCGCCAGGGAAAACCATAGAATTTCTGCCACTCTTCCTTGAAAGGCGCGCTATATCCCGCACGCGCCCAGAACTCCGGCTCCTCTAAAAATACGGTGGTAATACCGGCATCGAGCACTCGCTTTACCACGGCCGTCTTCATGTATTCGATGAATGACGCCACCGGAACGATATAAGGCATGTTCTTCCCATGCCAGATGGTATCGCCCTTTTGCGTTACCTGTCCCACGCCCAGGTGATTGATCCCATCCCACTTGCCCAGAAAATAATCGGGATAGCTGCCCCAGGCAATGCCGGTCATAAAAGCGACTGTATAACCATGGTCACGCCATGACTGTACCCGTTGCTCGAAAGTCGATGTGGACCTTTCCGTCACGCCATACACGATGGCCATATCGCTGCGTACATCGATCTGCGGTATCCATGGACTGCCGGTCTGGAAGGCGGTTTTCTGCTGAGCACATAAGTTCGTTGCCACACACAACAAAACAATAAGATATTTTTTCATACTGGTCGAATTTAAAAAATGGTTATCAATACCCCGGATTCTGTGAAAGATTGGGGTTATTATCCCTATCGGCTTGCGGGATAGGAAATAACAGTCGGTCTGTCGTCACCTGGTAACCCAGAGGAACCCCATTCCCGTCCATCTGGCTATTCATCAGGTTGATCGTGTATTGTGTGCCATAACGTAACAAGTCATACCACCGTTCGCCCTCAAAGGCCAGCTCCAGCCGGCGCTCATTCAGGATGGCCAGCGCCATGGCCGATTGCGAGGAGACAGCTATCGGCGCCAGGCTGACACGGGCCCGGATGGCGTTGACCAATGGAATGGCATCGCCCGTTTGTCCCAGGGCATTCAACGCCTCTGCTTTAAGCAGGATGATATCCGCCAGCCGGAGCAATACCAGGTTATCGCCGCTGCCACCGCTGAATCCACCAGGAAAGTCCCTGCCGACTTTCCACACATAAGGAATGGTATCGGAAGCGGCATAATGCGTAGGGCTGGCTATCGGGATGTGGGAACCCGGC